>USTP01000070.1 GCA_900557695.1 uncultured Thermoanaerobacterales bacterium
CTTTATAAATTTGAAATATTTTTATAGGAGAAAATTTTTTATAATGGACAGAATAGACAAATTTTTATCAGGTTCAACTGATAAGCAAAAACAAGCAACCACTGGCAGAACTAGCGCTAGTGGTAAAAAGAACTTAAACAAAAGAAAAACAATAGCTACTTTGCCAGAAGCTAGTGCTACAAGCACTGCTCAAGCAGTAGAAGAACAGGTGGCGGCATCTCCTTCTATTAAAAAGAAAGTTTTTTTAGCCCCTGAAACAAATAAGGCAATATCATTTGGTTTACCAAACAAATCAAAAAGGAAACCTCAGGTGAATGCTAATAAGCATTTAACCGAGGACGATGAGGTTTTTGAAACAAACGAGGTGAAAAAACCAAAAGTTAATTATAATAAGAATGCTCTAAAAGTTATTTTCCTTGGTGGTATTGGCGAGATAGGAAAAAATATAACAGCTTTAGAATATGGCGATGATATTTTAGTTATAGATTGCGGTTTAGCATTCCCAGGCGAAGATTTGCCAGGGGTAGACCTTGTGATTCCCGACTTTACATATTTAAAAGAAAACGCATCTAAAGTTCGTGGTATTGTTATTACCCATGGGCATGAAGACCATATTGGTAGTTTGCCTTATCTATTAAAAGATGTTAAGGTGCCTGTTTATGGTTCAAAGCTAACATTAACTTTGCTTGACAATAAGCTTCGCGAGCATAAAATAACTGGCGTTAAAGAAATGGTTGTTAGTGCTAGAAATGAGATAAAACTAGGTTGCTTTAAAGTTGAATTTGTTAAGGTTAACCACTCAATCCCTGGAGCGTATGCGCTTTCTATAACAACCCCTGTGGGAATTGTTTTCCACTCGGGCGACTTTAAAATAGATTTCACACCTATAGATGGCGAGAAAATAGATTTGCCTAGAATTGCCGAGATTGGAGAAAAGGGAGTAACTTTGCTTCTTTGCGAAAGTACAAATGTTGAAAGGCCTGGCTACACCATGAGTGAAAAATCGGTAGGGGAAAAACTAGAAGAAATATTTATAGAACACGCAGATAGGCGTTTGTTTGTTGCAACTTTCTCAAGTAATATTTACCGTGTTCAACAAATAATAGACCTTGCCATTAAATACAAGAGGCGCGTGGCAGTTGTTGGAAGAAGCATGATAAACAATATTGACGCTGGTATGAAAATTGGCGAATTTAGCTTCGATAAAAATGTGTTTATAGATATTGAAAAAATTGCCTCTCTTGAAGATAAAAACGTTCTAGTGCTTTGCACTGGCAGCCAAGGCGAACCTATGAGTGCTTTATCTAGGCTTGCAAGTGGCGAGTTTAGCAGGGTTGAAATAGGCGATAATGATACTGTTATCTTCTCGTCATCTCCAATTCCTGGAAACGAGAATATGATAAACAAAGTAATTAACAACCTTTATAAAAAAGGTGCTATTGTTATTCATGATAATGTGCACACTTCGGGGCACGCTTGCCAAGAAGAACTAAAAACTATTCACTCACTAGTTCGCCCAAAATTCTTTATGCCTGTTCACGGCGAGTATAGACACCTAAAAGAGCATTGCATTTTGGCAGAAAGCATGGGTATGGATAAATATAATATGCTCATACCTGAAATAGGCTCTGTTGTTGAAGTAACAAAAAATTCGATGGTTAAGAAAGGAACAGTAACTGCTGGCGACCTACTTGTAGATGGGCTTGGTATTGGCGATGTTGGAAGTGTTGTTTTGCGTGATAGGAAACTTCTTTCAGAAGATGGGCTAGTTATTGTTGTTATTGGTGTTTCTGCGGTTTCAGGTGAACTAACAACCGAACCATATATGATAACTCGTGGTTTTGTTTATACTGGAGAAGCAGAAGTTTTAGTTGAAGAAGCAAAAGAGGTTCTTATGGACACATTGAAGGTTATCGATCTTAAGGAAGACCATGATTTTGGCGAACTAAGAAACCAAATAAGAAAACCTCTAAGAAATTTCTTCTACAAAAAAACTAAGCGTAACCCAATGATATTGCCAATAATTTTTAGAGTGTAGAGTATGGAAAGCGTTGAGGATATTAGAGAAAGTGCTTCAAGGCGTGGCGTTCCTATAATTAGGGAAGAAAGCCACAATTTGCTAAAAGAACTTGTGGAAAAAATAAAGCCACAAAACATCCTTGAAATTGGGACGGCGGTTGGATATAGTGGTATTGTTATGCTAAGCGCCTGCGATAGTTCCACTCTTTTAACAATTGAGCATAATAAAGATAGCGTTTGTGAAGCCGTTAAAAATTTTAGTGATGCTGGCTTTGAAAGTCGAGCTGAAGTTGTTTGTGATGATTGCGTGTCTAGGGTTTCACTTATGGCATTAAACGAGAAGTACTATAAACATTTTGACCTTGTTTTTCTAGATGGTCCAAAAGCTCAGTATGTTAAAATGCTTGAATCACTAATCATGCTAACAAAGTCTAAGGGAACAATCATCGCAGATAATGTGCTATTTCGTGGCTATGTGTTCGGTGATAAAAGCAACATGCCAAAAAGATATAAAACTATTGTAAAAAGGCTTGAAATGTTTATAAACACTGTTAAAACCCACCCAGATATTGAAAGTTACAAGCTTTACAATATAGAAGATGGTTTGATGGAAATTAAGATAAAATAAAGGAAAAACTATGGATAAAAAGGTAGAACTTTTAGCACCTGCAGGAGATATGGAAAAATTAAAAACAGCACTACACTTCGGTGCAGACGCTGTTTATTTTGCTGGCAAAAACTATGGGCTTAGGGCAATGACTTCAAACTTCACTGAGGATGAAATGATAGATGCTGTAAATTTGGTGCATAGCCAAAATAAAAAAGCCTATGTCACTTTAAACATCTACGCAAGAAACAGCGACTTTACTGGGCTTATTGAATATTTAAAATTTCTTGAAAAAATACAAGTTGATGCTGTTTTGGTTTCAGACCTAGGCATTTTAGACACAATAAAGAAAAACGCACCAAATTTAAACATCCACATAAGCACTCAGGCAAACACAACAAATAAATATTCAGCCGCATTTTATAAACAGCTTGGGGCAACAAGAGTGGTTTTAGCTAGGGAACTTTCAATTGAAGAAATTAAAGAAATTAAAGAGTTTAACAAAGATTTAGAACTTGAAGTTTTTGTTCATGGAGCAATGTGCATCTCATATAGCGGTAGGTGCCTACTTTCAAACTATTTAACAAACCGTGATTCAAACAGGGGAGCGTGCGTTCAAGCTTGTAGATGGAAATACTATATATCCGAAGAAAATAGAAGAGATGAAAAGCTAGAAATTGAAGAAGATGAAAAGGGAACATACATCCT
The DNA here is from genome assembly GCA_900557695.1 of uncultured Thermoanaerobacterales bacterium. Lineage (GTDB taxonomy): Bacteria > Bacillota > Clostridia > Christensenellales > UBA1242 > UMGS2069. The sequence goes on from USTP01000070.1 coordinate 3,335, forward strand.
AAACTCAAAAGATCTTTGCCTTATTTCCTATCTTGATAAAATTATTGAAGCCAATGTTGATAGTTTAAAAATAGAGGGAAGAATGAAATCGCCGTACTATGTTGCAACAATTGTAAACGCTTATAGAAGAGCAATTGATCAATACTATGAAAATAGGCAGGCGAGCAAACCATATAGTGTATCAAGGGATTTAAGCGAAGAGCTTTTAAAAGCTAGCCACCGCGACTACACTTCAGGTTTTATGTTTAATGACAACAAGTCGATGCAAAATCTAAACTCTTCTGCGCAAGAGCAAACCAGCAAGTTTATCGCTGTTGTTAAAGAGGTTCAAAAAGGCAAAATATTAGTAGAAATGCGAAATAGGTTTATGGTAGGTGACCAGCTTGAAATATTAAGCCCATCTAGCGCGTTTAAAAAAACTATCAAACTAGAAAAGATGGAAGACATAAATGGAAACCCATTAACCGATGCCAAAAAGGTTTGCGAACTTGTTTGGATTTACACTGATGTTGGCGGAATTTTGCCACTTGATATTTTAAGAAAATAATATTTTATATAACAAAAGCACAGGCAAATAGCTCTGTGTTTTTTTGTATATTTTTAAAGTTCTTGTAATAAAATGTTGAAAAAACAAATATGCTTTAATATCCACAAAAAAGGAGACAGGTATGATTTTTTCAGCACTAATAAGGCTACTTTCAAAAATATTTTTATTCACAGGAAGAATAGGAATAAAAAATGCCTTTTTAAAACCATTGCCACCAGAAGAAGAAAAAGAGTGCTTTAAAAAAATGAAAGAGGGTGACCCTATTGCCGAGGAGAAACTCATAAAGCACAATTTAAGACTTGTTGCTCATATAGTTAAGAAATATAAAAGCTCCTATAACGACCAAGATGAACTTATCTCAGTTGGTTCGGTTGGGTTAATGAAAGCAATAAAAACCTTTGACATAGAAAAAGGACATAATTTTTCTACCTATGCAGCAAGGTGCATACAGAATGAAATTTTAATGTTACTTCGTAGCCAGAAAAAGTATGTAAATGAAATCTCATTTGAAGAAAAAATTGGCTCTGATAAAGATGGTAATGATATATCTTTAATAGATATTTTGCAAGATACCAAACAAAATGTTGAAGACAAGGCGGAAACAAAGGTTTTGTTTTCCAAACTCATTAAATATATGGAAAACAATTTAACAGATAGGGAAATTGAAATTATATATTTAAGATATGGCATTGGTGGGCTTATGCCACTAACTCAAAACGAAATAGCTAAAATGCTTGGTATATCACGGTCATACATCTCTAGAATAGAGAAAAAAGCAATAGAGGAACTTAGAGAATTTGCAACAAAATTAAGCAGCCTTGACAACTGATAAATTTAATGCTAAAATAACTATAGTAAAGTTAGCCAGATGATTGCGTTGGCACAAAAGCCAATGAGGAAAGTCCGAGCACCATAGAGCAAGTGCACTTGATAACGTCAAGCTAGGGTGACCTAAGGAAAAGGGCAACAGAGATATACCGCCAACTAACTATATGTGAAGGGCAAGGGTGGAAAAGTGAGGTAAGGGCTCACTCTAAGGTATGGTGACATATCTTAGCTGTAAACTCTGCACGGTGCAAGATGTGGGACATGTAGGGCTGCTCGTCCGTCCCCAAAATCGCATGAGCGGTTTGGCAACAAATCGCCTAGATAGATAATCATCTAAAACAGAACTCGGCTTATAGACTAACTTTACATGTAACGCCATGGAGTCACATGGCGTTTTTTATTTATATTTTTTTTAAATTTGGCAAAAATTTATTTATGCTTTTGTTTCTGTCTCTTATACACATCTCCGAGCCCACGAGACTCGACGTCATCTCG
>USTP01000071.1 GCA_900557695.1 uncultured Thermoanaerobacterales bacterium
AGATGACGTCGAGTCTCGTGGGCTCGGAGATGTGTATAAGAGACAGGTTTTTAAATACTTTTGGTAACCACAATGTCTGCCCCAGTGTTTAGCACATTTTTTATAACAATATCCCCAATTTTTGCAGTTTCTAGATAAACCTTATCAATTTCATCTAAAACCTTAAAAATAAGTTTTTTGTCTATAGGAATACTTGTTTTCACGCTGGTTACCCCTTTTTTAGTGTGAACTAAAGCGGTGACCACTCTTTTAGGGCTAGTTACTTCTTCCTTGCCAAACTGCTCGCCACGAGCGCAGTTATTGCCGCTAACGCTATAACCGTTTTTTGTTTTTGTAACTGTTAAATTGCAACCCATTGGGCACATTATGCAGGTTAAATTCATAACTATTGAACCTCCACTATAATATCGCCATCTATATGTGATTTATCTATTTGCATTGTTAACATTTCGCCTGGCACACCTGCAAGAAGATATTTTTTTGCAATTTCTTTCCCTTGCGACTTTGCCACGATAAAAGTTTTAGTAACTTTATTTTTAAGCCTAAACTTAACAGTTAACACATCTTCGTTTACATATGCCACGCTTGGAACAATATAGGTTAAACCGTTGCCTATATTCACATTTATAGGTTTTTTAGTGTTTAATAAGCCGTTAACATAACGGCTAGCGCTTTTGCCAGCTTCTTCAGCTTCGGTGGCAACATTGTCTACCAGGTCGTGGATATGAAGCACGTTTCCGCAGGTAAACACACTCTCGATATTTGTTTGGTAATACTCATCAATTTTTGCGCCATTTGTAACGCGCATGGTTTCAAGAAAGGGAAGAAGGTCGGTTTCAGGGGTTAGCCCCACCGAGAGGATTAGGGTATCACATTTTAAGAACTTCTTTGTTTCTTCAAGGCGATTGTAGCTACTGTCTACCTGCCCATAATAAATACCCTCAACTCTATTTTCTCCAACAACATCAAAAACCGTTGTGTTAAACAGAAGAGGAATATTATAGTCTTCAAGGCATTGAAGCACATTTCGCCTTAGCCCACTTGTTGTGCTATTTATTTCTAAAACTGCTTTAACTTTTGCTCCCTCAAAAGTAAGCCTTCTTGCCATAATTAGCCCTATGTCCCCGCTACCAAGAATAACTATTTCTTTTCCTGGAAGTTTTCCTAAAATGTTTACCATTTTTTGAGCCACGCCTGCAGTTAAAATGCCCTCTGGCCTAGTGCCAGTTAGCGTTATGTTTGCGGGAGTTTTTTCTCTAGCCCCAGTGGCTAAAATTATTGCTCCTGCCTGTATGGTTTGCTCGCCATTAGTGTTTATAATAGTAACTTTATGAGGCTCTATGTTTGTAACAAATGTGCTTGTTAAAACCTCAATATTTTTATTCTTTTTCACAAGTTTTTCAAAGCGATTTGCAAATTCTGGACCAGTTAGTTCCTCCTTAAAGTAGTGAAGTCCAAAGCCGTTGTGTATGCACTGGTTTAGTATTCCGCCAAGACTGTCATTTCTTTCTATAATAAGTGTTTTGCTTCCGCTATTAGCCGAGCCAAGAGCCGCAGCCATGCCTGCAGGGCCCCCACCAATAACCACAACATCTGTTTTAATCATTATTTGCCTCCTCTAATGCTAGAAACTGCAATATTTGAACCGCTATTTTCTTTTAAAACTTCTTCTAGTGGCAGTTTTAATTTTTTTGAAATAATTTCAGCAACTGGAAGCTTGCAAAAGCCGCCTTGGCATCTACCCATGCCAGCACGCACACGCCTTTTCACTGCATCTATAGAATTTATTTTAAGCGGCCTAGAAAGGGCAAAAAGTATGTCGCCCTCGGTTATATTTTCACATTTGCAAACAAGCTTTCCGTATGCCTTGTTCTTTTTTATAAGTTCGTTTTTTGCCTTAGTTGAAAGGTCTTTAAAAAGAAAATAAGGCTCTATAGTTTTTGTTTTAACAGTAGGGTTATATTTCAGCCCCATTAGCGAAAACACATACTCTGAAATAGCAGGCGTTGCCGAAAGACCAGGCGAACAAATACCAGCAAGCGTGGTAACGCCATCAACCTTTTTGCTGTTTTCAATAACGAAATCATCGCCCACTATGCATCTAACGCCAGCAAAATTTCTTATGCTTTTTCGCAAATTTACTCCATTTAGTAAAGAAAAAGCCCTTTCTTTAACGCTATTTAGCCCAGAAAGTGTGGTTTTTGTTGATTGGTCGCTTTCATAACTTGTGGGGCCAACTAGAATATTCCCGTCAATTGTTGGAGTTATAAGCACCCCCTTTGAGGTTTTGCTAGGAAGAGGAAACACGGTGAGAGGGGTTAGGTTTTCCTCACTGTGGTCTAGAACATAGTATTCACCACGGCGAAATTCTATATCGTATTTTTCGCTACCAATTAGTTTTGCAACATCGTTCACTCCAGCCCCTGCGCAGTTAATAATTCTTTTTGAATAGATTTGTTGATTTGCATCTAAAGTAACAAAAATACCATTTTCCTTTTTAATAGAAGAAATATTGAAGTTTAATAAAACGGTTGCCCCATTAACAATAGCTTCTTCCGCTAAACAAACAGTTAAAAGATAAGGGCTAACAATGTAGGCGTCCTTTGCGTATAGACCAATAGTTATTTCGCTTGCAAGGTTGGGAAGAAGTTTTAAAAGCTCAGATCTATTTAAAACCTGCAAATTTTTAACGCCGTTTGCTAAGCCACGCTTATATAGGGTTTCAACCGCCTCTTTGTTTGAGCCTATAACAACAGCGCCTCTTTTGGATAGAGGAACCGATAGCCTTTTACACATAGAAGGATACATTCTGTTGCCCTCAACATTAAGCTTTGCTTTTAGCGTTCCCTCTTTGGCATCAAAGCCAGCATGAACTAAGCCACTATTTGCTTTACTCGCACCAGTTGCAACATCATTCGCCTTATCTATAAGGCACACGCTATAGCCCGAGCGAGCAAGATCGCTTGCTAGGCATGAGCCAACCGCCCCAGCGCCTATTATTAAAACATCATAAATTTTGTTCATTTTTACCTCTAAAAACCAACTTACAATATTAGGATAATGCCACAAAAAAGTGTTGTCAAACAAAAAAGAACACTAAAAAAGTGTTTTATTTTGTTTAACTTATTAAAATAAAATGTTATTATTAAAATATAGGGGGCAAGATATGGAGAAAAGATATATAGTTGGTCAAGATGCGGGAACAACCAGTGTTAGAAGCGTTGTTTATGACACTGTTACAAATAAGATTGTGGCATCTGCAAGCCAGGGGTTTAAGCAACACTATCCGCACGATGGGTGGGTAGAGCAAAACGCAGAAGAGGCGTATTTATCGCTTGTTTACACATATAAAAAGGCTGTTAGCGAAGCAAAGATTGATGCTAGCGAGATTTTAGCAGTTGGTCTTACTAACCAGAGAGAAACAGTTGTTGCGTGGAATAGGAAAACAGGCAAGCCAATCTATAACGCAATAGTTTGGCAGTGTAGAAGAACGGCAGACAAAGTAGAAAAGCTTTCAAAACAAACAAAAAAGAGAATAAAAGAACTCACAGGGCTTGTTGTTGACCCATATTTTAGCGCAAGCAAGATGCAGTGGATAATGGAAAATGTTTTAGAAGCAAAAAAACTGCTTAAAGAAAACAATTTGTGCCTTGGAACTATAGATAGTTATATTGCCTATAAACTCACGGGAAGGTTTGTTACCGACACTACTAATGCATCTAGAACAATGCTTTTTAATATCCACACGCTTGATTGGGATGACGAGCTTTTAAAACTTTGGGGCATTAAAAGAGAGTGCCTTGCCGAAATTATCTCTTCTGCTGAGAATGTGGGAGAAGTTAAAGAGTATGGCGGCGTTATGCTTTCTAGCGTTATTGGCGACCAGCAGGCAAGTTTAGTTGGCAACGGATGCTTGAAAAGCGGGCAAACCAAGATAACATACGGAACTGGTGGCTTTATGCTTATGAATGCAGGGGCAAAGCAGGTTAAGGGGACCGACAGGCTTTTAACAACTGTTGCATATACTATAAATGGAGAAACTGCATACGCGCTAGAGGGTTCAATTTTTTCTGCCTGCTCGGCGCTTAACTGGGCAAGATATAATATAAAGCTGTTTGACAAAGTTGAAGACACGGAAAAAATGGCGTATCAGGTTGAGGGCAATGCGGGAGTGTATTTTGTTCCAGCGTTCACTGGGCTTGGAGCGCCATATTGGCTGCCAAATGCAAGAGGAGCCTTTGTTGGAATAAATTTTTCAGCTAATAAAAACCACATGGTTAGGGCCATTCTTGAAAGCTTTGCCTACCAGGCGGCAGCAATCGCTAGAGAGATGGAAAAGGCAGGCATTAAGCTTAAAAGCATAAAAGCGGATGGCGGCGGAAGCAAAAACAACTTTATTTTGCAGTTTTTGGCAGATATGCTTAATCTAGAGGTAACTAGAAGTGAAAGTAGCGAGTGCACTGTTCTTGGGGCTATATACCTAGCTGGTATAGCAAATAATATATACACATTAGCCAAGATAGAAAAACTTGCAGAGGCTAAGAAAGTGTTTGTGCCAGCCATTGTAAAAAGTGAAAGAGAAAAACTTTTTGATGGTTGGGAAAATGCTGTGAAAAGTTGCAGCTTATGAGAGGTTTTATGGAAAAAGAATATGAAATAATTATAGTTGGGGGAGGCCCTGCTGGGATATCAGCAGGCATTTATGCTCACCGCGCTGGAGCAAAAACCCTTGTGTTTGACAGCGGTGCTTCAAATTTAGAAAGAACTAAGGTTTTGCAAAACTACTATGGCTTTGAAAGTATTTCAGGCAAAGAGCTTAAAGAAAAAGGCATTAAGCAGTTTAAGGGCCTTGGTGGGGAAGTGGAAGAGGCTGAGGTTTTAAAAATAACTAAAGATTTTAGCAAAAATTGTTTTTTTGTTAAAACAGAATACGGCGAATATAGTTCAAAAGCGGTTATACTTTGCACTGGCTCTGGAAAGAAAAAAACAGTGGATGGATTAGAGAAGTATGAGGGAGAGAATGTTAGCTATTGCGCCGTGTGTGACGGTTTCTTTTATAGGGGCGAAACTGTTGCCGTTATTGGCTCTGGAAAGTTTGCGCTAAGCGAAGCGGAAGAGCTTTCAAAAATTGCAAAAAAGGTATATTTAATATCAAATCTGTCTCTTATACACATCTCCGAGCCCACGAGACTCGACGTCATCT
>USTP01000072.1 GCA_900557695.1 uncultured Thermoanaerobacterales bacterium
TCTACACGCGTAAGATCGTCGGCAGCGTCAGATGTGTATAAGAGACAGAAAATATACAAAATGTGGGTTGAGTTGTGCTAAAAAACTTGCAAACGTTGGCATAAAGAACTAAAATGCTATTATATAATTTTTTTAAGTAGTTAATTGATTAAAGGAAAAAAAATGATAACCGTTAGACAAATAAATAAAAGAAAAGACTTTAAAAGGTTTGTTAAATTTCCAGATAAGCTTTACAAGGATAATAAATGTTTTGTTCCTCCAATAGAACAAGATGAGCTTGATTTAACAAACCCTAAAAAGAATGCATGCTTTGATGAATCTGAGGCTGCCTACTTTTTGGCTGAAGAAGATGGAAAAGTTGTGGGAAGAATTGCAGGAATTATTTCACATGCCTACAATAAGAAAAATAATACAAAGAGAGCAAGGTTTTCTAGATTTGAATGTGTTGAAAATAAAGAGGTTGCAGATAAGCTTCTAAAGGCGGCGGAAGATTGGGCAAGAGAAAAAGGTATGGATAGTATTCATGGCCCTCTTGGGTTTAACGACCTTGAAAGGGAGGGGCTACTTGTTGAGGGCTTTGATAAGGAAGGCGCCTACTTAACAAGCTACAATTTTCCGTACTATCAAAAATTTATTGAAGATAATGGCTATACCCCTGATGCAAAATGGGTGGAATGGAGAATACCTGTGCCAAAAGAGCAAAATGAGCGTGTTTTGCGCGTTGCAAATATGGTTGAAAAAAGGTATGGCTTTTATGAAAAACAGTTTAAAAGTGCAAATGAAATAATCAATAAGTATGGGGAAGAATTTTTTAAACTTCTAGATGAGTGCTATGAAAATATTTATGGAACAATTCCTTTCAATAAAAGGCTTGTAAAGCAAACCATAAATTCGTTTAGACTTATTATAGATAAAAAGTATGTGAGTTTAATATTCAATAAAAACGATGAACTTATAGGCTATGGCATTGGCTTCCCTTCGCTTTCTGAAGCCCTAATCAAGTGTAGAGGTAGGTACCTACCAACAGGGATTTTCCATCTTTTAAAAGCAATTAAACACCCTAAAAAACTTGAGCTTGGCCTTATAGCGGTTAAACCTGAGTATCAAAAAATGGGTGTAACAGCTTTAATTATTAAAAATATGCAGCAACGCATGATAGACAACAATATTGTTTATTGTGACACTGGTTGCCAGCTAGAAAACAATGTTCCAGCTATTTCAGCCCTTGATATGTTTGAAAGGGAAGCGGTGAGGAGAAAAATCTGCTATTTAAAAGCCTTATAATATGTCATTAACGGCAGATGCTGCAAAAAATCCAGACAGGCAGTCAAATATAGGGGGGCCCTAAAAACTTTTGTTTTTTGGGGAGAGGAGAAAACAAGCGAGAGCCAAAGCTTGGCTTGAAATCTAAAGCCAAGCCAAAGCCGAGCTTGAATTTTGACGAACGAGCCAGCCTGGAATTTTTTTTGTATCTTTGTTACTAACTCATTCTAAGGCTTTTAAAGGTAAGAGAGAGTGGGTTTTAATGTTTGTTTAAAGATGTTGCAAAATAAAAAATCTAGACAAAAGCCTAGATTTTTTTTGTTAAGAAACAAATTTGATATTAAACGAAACCATCTTTAGGGGCATTGTCGCTATCTTTATTTTTAGACACATTAGCGTTGTTTGTTCCGCTTGCTAGCCTATTTTTAGGCGCTCTTTTAATGTATATAGCAACTATTGCGAACACAAGTGCTCCAACTAGAAGAATTGAAGAGAATACCAAGAAGAAAGTTGCAAGGGTTAAATTGTCGGCATCATCATCTCCAGAACTCTCAGCTGTTGCTGCAAAGTTCTTTACCGCAACAGTAGGGTCGGTAATATCATATTCGTTAAATGCCTCGGTGTAGGCTGTTTCATTGTCGAACTTGGTTACCTGTAAGCCTGATATTAAAGCTGTTCCTGTTGTTTTATTTTTCTCAGTGCCAAGTTCATAAGAAATATTTAGCCCCGAGATAGAGGAAGAACCAGTTCTAACAAACACTGTAAATTGCTTGTAGCCATTTGAGTCGGTCAAATCGCCGTAATCGTTAGTTTCAGTATTTATATTGTTAAAGGTTACAGAGATTTTATCCATATTTATAGTTAGCCCACTGCCCTCTGGAATCTTATCAGTTTTAACATAAACGGTTATCATATAGTATGATGATGAAGATAAAGTGATAGTTGAATTAGGGTTAACAACAGTATTGTAATTTTCACTGTTATAAATTAGAAGTGCAAAATTGCTATTAGACTTAGGGTTGGTTAAGAATGCAGAGTCAAGATTGTAGGCAGGGTCGCTAGATAGAGTTAAAGATAAGGAAGTGTCTACAACGCCTAGTTCCCCTTGAATAATTGGGTCTTCATCTTCATCTGCCTCAATTAGTGAGTGAGATAGGGAAGAGTAATAGTCTTTACCCTCAACCTTATCTTGTGAGTGCATAACGAATGAGTTTCCATCAAAGTCTACAAAACGTATATTGTTTTCATTTTGAAGAGCAACCGTGTTATACTTTTCAATTAGCTCATTGTATTGATCGTCTACAGTTATTGTTTCGTCATCTACAGTTTTTGAAGAAAGACGAGTGTAGCCCACTTTCTGGAAGAACACGGTTCCGTTTGCATCGGTAACACCGATTTCAATTTTACAAGTTCTGCTTGTGGTTCCTGTTCTAACAACAATTGTATATTTTTGCCAAGAACCGCGAATTACATCTGTGGAAGAAACCTCTTCAACAATTTCTGCGACATTGCCATCAGAGTAGATAAGGTTTGCATAAACATTACCACTAAAGTTTGCATCGTCAGTTGTTGCTGCGTAGAACTCGAAAGTTATTTTATAAACCGAGCTACTAGACAGTGAAAAATCGGTTGAAGTGTAGCCATAGTTATGGGTGGTTGGCTCGCTATTAACTTGGCTAGGAGAGTATATAGCAAGCACATTTGTTTTAGGTAAAGCTATAACCGCCGAGCCTCCAGGTCCGCTAACATTTGCAGAGGTTATTGGGTTTTCGGCTCCGCCAATTTTACTCATAACGCTGTTATAAAAACTATCTTTGGTTGAAACAATACCAGAAACAACATCTTCACTAGAGTCGTCTACCTTGGTCCAGCTGGCAGGCGTGTATGGAATTTCATTTTCATTTGGGTCTACATTAGATGTTGTTATATAGTTGAAGTAACCATTGGTTATGCTTCCAGAAATTGTTGTTGCAGAAGGGAATAGGTCGAACTTCTTAGATGAAGAAGCACTAGAGTAGGTAGAACTTGTTATGCTTTCAAGGCGCATATTGTCGAAATACACTGTGCTTTCACTATCAGCTAAAAGTGCTACTTGCAAGGTCATATCATAATAGCTGCTACCTTGAATATAGAAAGACACCTCTGTCCAGTTGTTGGTTATATCTGAAGAAGAAGAGTAGGCAGTTACTGTTTGACTAGAAACTTGAAGTTCGCCCTCTTCACTGTTTGCACCAGTTAGGATGTTTGAAATAAGTTTAATGGTTGCGCTATCTGAAGAACTTGTTCCTTTAATATAGATAGAGAATCTATAATAGGTAAACTGGCTGATAGTTATAGGAACAGTTAAAAGACCTAAACTATAACTTTCACTTTTATTTTCAATTTTTAAAGCATGGTTGTTTTGATTGAAAGTGCTAGGGCCTGGAACGATTTGGGTTTCGCCAGTTGGATTGTTGCTATCGTCTAAAATATCTTCTTCTGTTTCAAACTCTTCACTTTCAAGCACAATTGATGCGTTAAGCCTATCTCTATATGCCCTATGAAGATTTGCAAGTTGCTTTTCGGTTAGCTTTTCATCTGCATCATCATTAGTATATTTATTGATATAGTATTGGAATGATTGGTCTGCAAGAGCCTTATCATAGCCATCTTCGCCATACATAGTTTGATAAAGATTTAATTCTTCTTCAAAGTTGCCATTCACGCCAGAAATATCGTAGTTATATCTTGCAGAGTAGGTCATAATGTCGGCCTGTTCATTACTCTCGCCACCAATAGTTTTGTTGTTATAATCGGTTTCAGAAATGGTTTTAACACAAAGATTGTCTAGATAAACAACACCTGATGTTTCACTGGTGGTTTCAGGGTCTGAAACAATGCCTTCGTCATCTCCATAATAGAAAGCAATGTTTACACTATTTGTACTGTCTGAAGAAGTTTCAAGGAAAATGTAGTATTGTTTCCACTGCCCATTGGTGTTAACATTAGATAACTTAGCTTCAAAGTTTGTTCCAGAAATAATTATTGAAGCCGAAGCGTCTTGAGTGTAAACCCAAGCGGTAACAACATACCAGTTATCTGCCCTTAAAGATAGGGAAGAGGTGGTTCTATAATAATAGTAAACATTTTGTTCTTCAGTTACAGGTATTTTCTTATAGAATTGATCGGTTGCACCATTAACTGCAACATAAAGATCGGTGTTACCCTCGTTAGACGTATAGATTTTGTTTTCCCCAGTAGATTCATCTTTTTCAAAAACAAAATTGCCTTGTTCATCAGTTTTGTAAACCGTTTTACCATTTTCGTCTGTTTTATTAACTGTTACTCTTGTTGGAGCATTTTCTGCTCTAAGCATCATAACATAGTTGTCTGTTTCGCTAGACTGATCCTCTCCGTCTGGAATATTTGTTACTGTTCCATCATATTTGGTTTGAGGCTTATAAGCATCATTCTCAAGCCTAATAAGGTCTAGAGAAGAAGACACTGTAAAAGCGTTTCTAACATCCTGAGAATTTATTGTATAGCTTGAAAACCCCGTGGCAGAGGTAAACTCATAAGGGGTTACAAAGTCTGTAGGTTCGTACTTTGCAAAAGAAGTAAGCCTAATTTCGTTAACGGCAAAGTATAAGCAAGAGAAATTAGAGCCCACAAGCATTGCAAAAGCTATTAACCTGTCTCTTATACACATCTCCGAGCCCACGAGACTCGACGTCATCTC
>USTP01000073.1 GCA_900557695.1 uncultured Thermoanaerobacterales bacterium
CTACACGCGTAAGATCGTCGGCAGCGTCAGATGTGTATAAGAGACAGTATCAAAGTTTTGTTAATAGACTATATGAACTTTCAAGTGGGGACGAGTTTATTTCTTTTCAAAAAAATATAATTTCCACAAAGAAAATTATTATTGGCGTTAGAACTCCTGCGTTAAAAAAACTAGCGCAAGAAATTTTTAAAGAACCTCATGATGGACTTTTTGAGTATTACGAGGGTAAAAGTTTTGAGGAAACATTGGTGCTTGGTTTTGTTTTAGCAAAAGATAAAAACAGGGAGCGGGCGATTATACAACTAAACAAACTTTTGCCAAAACTTGATAACTGGGCTGAAGTAGATATGATTGCGGGTTCCTTAGAATTTGCTAAAGACAATTCTTTAAAAGAGGAAAACTTTGAATATTTTGTTAAACTCACCTCGATTGATAAAGAGTTTGTTTGCAGGTTTGGCGTTATAGGAATAATGAAGTTTTTTACAGATAAAGAATATTTATTGCGAAGTTTAGAGGCTATGTATGCTATAAAATGCGACAAATATTATGTTAATATGGCTATATCATGGTGTATAGCAGAGATTTTAACGAAAAATCTGCAAAATGCCATTGAAATTATGCAAAAAATTATTAAAAATAGTCATTTTAATTCTTTTGTAATCAATAAAGCAATACAAAAGGCGTGTGAAAGTTATAGAATTTCTGACGAAATTAAGTTAAAATTAAAAGAGATGAAAATAAGATGATAGAGAAAAATCAAGAGTTTATCGTTTTAATAGAGGGCTATGGCTCAGAGGGGCAAGGGGTTGCAAGAGTTAATGGCTTTGTGGTTTTTGTAAAAAATGCACTTATAGGCGAAATTGTTAAAATTCATATTATTAAAGTTACAAAGTCGTATGCCGTTGGCAAGCTTATAGAGGTTGTTAAAGGCTCAAAAGAAAGAGCTATTCCACCATGCAGGGTTTATGGCAAGTGTGGTGGGTGCGCCTTGCAACACACAACTTATGAAAACAGCTTGGAAATAAAAAGAATTATTATTGAAGACGCGTTCAAAAAAATTGCAAAAATAAATATAGATATTCCTAAAATTATTGCAAGTGACAAAGTTTACGGCTATAGGAACAAGGGAGCCTTTCCACTTGTTGTAAGTGACGGAAAACTATGTGTTGCCATGTTTAAAACCATGAGCCATACGCCTGTTTTTGTAGACAACTGTTTAATTTCAAGCGATAAAATAAATAAATGTGCAAAAATTTTTACGAGTTTTGTTAATAATTACGACAAGGATATTTTAAAAACTGGATATAAATATCTTGTTGTTAGAGAAATTGAAAATAAAGTTTTGTGTTGTATTGTATCGGAAAGCATAATTCCAAATTCTAATAGTTTATTTGATATACTAAAGAAAGAGTTAGGGTTATCTAGCGAAGAGCTTGGACTAGTTTGGTGCAAAAAAGCAAAAGATAATAATGTTATCCTTGAAGGGAAAATAACTAAAATTGAGGGAATAAATAAAATAACAACTAATATTTTAGGTATAGATGTAGATATATCCATAATGAGTTTTTTCCAAGTTAACTTAAAGGTTATGGAAAAGATTTATAATGAAGTTTTAAAAAATATAGAAGCGAGTGATATTGTTATAGATGCGTATAGTGGTGCGGGGCTTCTTTCTGCACTTATTTCAACAACCGCTAAACATGTTTTTGGAATAGAAATAGTTAAAGATGCCACCAACGATGCAAACGAATTAAAAAACCGCAATAATATTAAAAATTTAACGAATATCAATGCAGATGTGGCGGTAGAGCTAATAAAACTTGCCGATAATTATAAAAATAATTTCGCCTTAGTTTTAGACCCACCAAGGAAAGGGGTAGACAAAAAGGTTATAGAAACCACTCTTAATTGCCGTCCTAAAAAAATAATATATGTTTCATGCTCTCCCGCAAGCCTTGCAAGGGATGTTGGTTTGCTTTGTGAGAATGGAGAGTATGAACTTGAAAGTGTTAAGGGGTTTGATATGTTTCCATGGACGCACCATGTGGAAACAGTTGCGGTTTTAAAAAAAAGGAGATAAAGTATGATAACAATAAACATTTATTACACAGGAGAAAGTCAAAGTGCAAGCAAATTTGCAAAAGAGATGATTGATAGCGGTTTGGTTGAGAAAATACGAAAAGAAGATGGGAATTTAAGATACGAATATTTTTATCCGCTTGAAGAAAGTGACACTGTTTTACTTATAGATAGTTGGCAAGATCAAGGTGCACTAGACAAACATCATGAGTCGAACCTTATGAAAGAAATTTCAAAACTTCGCGACAAATATAATCTACATATGAAAGTTGAAAGATATGTTTTAGAAGATGGTGGTGCTAAATAAAGATAAAAAATATATTAGACAATAAATTTAAATTCCTAAATGTATAAAATTCTGCCAAAAATGCGTAATTTTTACAACAAACAACACTAAATTTGTTGTTTCTTAGTGTTTTTTTGATTTTTAAATTATAGCAAGCTGCAATAAAAACATGAATTAAACGCAAATTATTTGCAAATACTAATATCTAGGTTTATAATATATTTTATAGAGAGGTGATAGCATGAAAGAGTGTTTAGTTACTGGAGCTACAGGGCATATAGGCAATGTGTTTGTTCGTCGTTTGTTAGACGAGGGGTTTTGTGTTAACGCCTTGGTTTTAAAGGGTGATAGTCAAATTTCGCTTCTTGAGAGTATGGGTGTTAATATTATTTATGGGGACATTTGTGATATTGAATGCCTAAGAAAGTGTATACCTGAAAATGGGATTGTTTTTCATCTTGCTGGCTATATTGAAATTGGTTCTGGGCTTAAAGATAAAAAACAGCTTTATAAAGTGAATTATGAAGGCACCAAAAATGTTGCTGATGTTTGCTTAGAAAAGCATGTTGAAAAGCTTGTTTACACTAGCAGTGTGCACATAATTGAACCTGTTAAAAACGCTGTTTTAGTTGAACCCACTGTCTTTAATGAGAAAAAGATTGTTGGGCACTATGCAAAAAGTAAAACCATGTCGGCTAAGTATGTTATGGAAAAGGTTAAAGAGGGGCTTAACGCAGTTATTGTTTATCCTTCTGGGGTTATTGGTCCATATGATTATAAGGTGTCACAACTAGGGCAACTTCTTATCCAAATTGCAAACAAGAGTATTAAACTGCTTGTTAGAGGGAAATACAATCTTGTTGATGTGCGTGATGTTTGTGAAGGCATTTTAGCTGCTTATGAAAAAGGTAGAATTGGGGAAGGCTACATTCTTTCAGGGCATGAAGTTTCTGTTATAGAAATTTACAAATATGTTTGCGACTGTCTTGGAAGAAAGGCAAATGCTAAAATTGTTCCTATGTGGATAGCAAAAACCTTTGCCTATGCTTCAGAACTTTGGGACAAGATGTTTAAAAGGCGACCGCTATACACTAGATATTCGCTTTATACTATAACTTCAAATTGCAATTTTAGTAATGACAAAGCAAAAGAGGAACTTAATGTTACATTTAGGCCCGCTAAAGATTCTATTTGTGATGCGGTTAGGTGGTTCATGAAGAACATGCCTGAAAAATTTAAAATGAGTGTTTTTGATGAATATAAGCTAAAGGCGTTTAAGAAAAAAGAATCAAGCAAATAATCTGCCTTGCTTTTGGCAGATTTTTTATTTTAAACTTTTTTATAAAAAATTAAAATATCGGCTTAAAATCATAGCAAAAAGCAAAAATAAAGTTTATAATAAAAGCACATGAGGGGTGACTAATGAAAGTTGTAACTATAAGTGGCAGTATGAGATTTGCAGAGCAAATGAAAAGAATCGCAAGAAATCTTGAAACCAAGTATGGGTATTGTGCTTTGCAGGCAGTTTATAATGAAGATAAAATCAATGAATCACTTGATGAGCTTGAAAGAATTTTTGCCTGCCACTATAAGAAAATAGATTTGTCGGACGCTATATATGTTGTAAACATTGGCGGCTATATTGGCGATGCAACCAAGAGTGAAATTGCTTATGCTAAGTCTAGAGGAAAAGAAGTTATCTATCATGAACCTATAAAAGAGGGGAAAAAACATGGCAAATAAAAAAGATTATGATTTAGAGAAAGTTATGCAGGCCTATCAAAAGTATATTGATGGAACATACTTTGAAAAGGCAAGGGCTGTTATACTAAAAGATGATAAAATTGTTTATATTAAAGACTCAAAGTCAAACAAGCTTAATATCCCTGGAGGAGGGGTTGATGATAAAGAGTCTATTGAAGATGCTGCTGTTCGAGAGGCGATAGAGGAAACGGGGTATAAAGTTAAGCCTATTATGCCAGTTCAAAAGAAATATTATGAAGTTAATATGAGCCTTGGCTCTATAGATTTTATAAGTAAGCGAGTTGCTTATGTTTACCTTTGTGAATTTCTTGAAGATACACATGGTACAAGGGGGCTAAGCGGAGAGTTTGAGGGCAATGTTGAGATAGTGCTTGGCGAGGTGGATGACCTTAAAAATTACCATGTTGATGATGATGCCATTGCTAGAATTAAGCAGTATATTGAAGTGTCTAAATTGAAATAGAAAAAGAGCGGTATATCCGCTCTTTTTGGTTGGCGTTGTTTTTATTTACACTATTTTTTAACTTCATTTTTAACTCTGTTTTCATATGCTAAAATTTTAATTGGTTTAATTTTCCAAACCTATTTTCTCTGTATTAGTGGTGTTTCAACGCCTAATTGGCGTTAGTAAAAGCATTTTTCGTTGGGCTTGTTCAATTGATTGTGAGTTATAAATATAAAAAGAAATATGCTATAGAAAAGGAAATTATTGAAGAGTCACTATTAGAATCAGAAGATACGCAAGATAAAAGCAACCCTTGATGGTTGCTTTTATATTTTCTATTTATAAAGCTAAATATTTTATAAC
>USTP01000074.1 GCA_900557695.1 uncultured Thermoanaerobacterales bacterium
TGGTTTGGCAAGGCTCTAAAAAATTCCCAGGCTGGCTCGTATATGAAATACGACTTTAACCAACCTCAAATAGAGAACTTAAAAGCGCCTAGAAACAAGGAAAAGAAAAAATCTGAAGCAGGAATTTACTTGATTTGCAAATGTCAAAAGCCTAGTGCTTCCACACAAATAGAGGTCTAAAATTGATGGTTTGGCAATGCTCTAAGTTTTCCTCCCCACAGCTTTGCCTATCAACCTAATAGAGGGCTAAAAAGCACTTAGAAACAAGGAAAAGAAAAAATCTGAAGCAGGAGTTTACTTGATTTGCAAATGCCAAAAGCCTAGTGCTTCCACACAAATAGAGGGCTAAAATTGATGGTTTGGCAAGGCTCTAAAAAATTCCCAGGCTGGCTCGTATATGAAATACGACTGCCTGTCTGGGAATTTTTTAAGAAACGCAGCCAAAGCGTTAATTTTAGCCCTCTATTAGCATTTTGTCGGCAACAAGCGCAATAAACTCCCCATTTGTTGGTTTTTCATTGTTTGAATAAACTTTAACCCCAAAAACTGAGTTTATATTCTCTATCTTACCCCTGTTCCAAGCAACTTCTATTGCATGGCGAATAGCACGCTCTACCTTGCTTGCAGAAGTTGAAAAGCGTTCTGCTATTGATGGATAAAGTTTTTTTGTTATAGAGTTAACAACTTCTGGGTTTTCAATAGCCATTTTTATGGCCTCCCTTAAAAAGTAGTAACCCTTGATGTGAGCAGGAATACCAACAGTTATAAATATATTGGTTATTTTCTCTTCTAATAGCTTGTTTTTAGTTGCTTTAGAGTTATCAAACATAGCAGGTTCTATTGCCCTATTTTCCATAGCTTCATTAGCGATTGATTTCAAAGAAAACAAATCTCTTACTCTTGTTAAAATAAGGTCGGCACTAACAGGTTTTATCATGTAGTATTCTACGCCTAGATTCATGGCTTTTTGCACAAATGTTTCACTTGCTAGAGAAGAAACCACAATAAATCTAGCTTTGCATAGTTTCTTTTTTGCCTCCTCAATAACAGCATAACCATCTAGTCCTGATAAAATCACATCGCTTATAACAACATCTGGTTGCAAACTTGTGATTTTCTTTAAAACATCTTCCCCATTATATGCAACGTCTAAAAGCTTAATATCTTCATAACTTTCAGCAGTATTCTTTAGTTTATTTACATAATCTTTATTTTCATCGGCAACAAGTATAGAAATTTGTTTTTTCATCTAATTTTACCCCTAAATCATAAATTTGTATGCCATATTCTCGCAAACGTTTATATACTATCATGATTTTTCCGCATTTTCCAAAGAATTATGCCTTTTTTTATGACGATAAAGTATCAAAAAAGGTCGAATTGTGTTAAAAAAAGAAGAGCAATGCTCTTCTTATAACAAATTTATTTTTATTTTAGCGAAATAAGCTTTTCATTTAAATTTCTTAGGATTTTTTGATTGTTCTCAAGCTTAATTTTTTCACTTTCAACTAGCTGCGTTGGGGCTTTTTCAACAAACCTTGGGTTTGATAGCATCTTACTGCTTCTGTCAACCTCAAATTGAACTTTTTTGATTTCTTCTTCAAGTTCTTTAATTATCTCACTAAGCTCTTTTTTCTCATCTAGCAAAATAAACTCTCCAAGAGGCGTGTAGATAATTTTACCCTCGCCACTATTATCGGCTAAAGTAACCATGGCAAGTTTTTCTATTTCACTTACGCTACCTTTTAGTTCTTTTTTATTCTCAAAATAAACTTCAACCTTTGCGTTAGACGCAATTTTTGCTTCTGCCTTAGCATTTCTTATAAGCTTTATTGTTTCAACAATCTTGTCTTGCATTAGATAAGCGTCTTTATTACTTGAAACACTAAATACTGTTGGAAAAGGCGCTATCATTATACTTTCACACTTTTCTTCACTTGTTTTTAAATTTTGATAGATATATTCTGTAACAAAAGGTATAAATGGATGCAGTAGTTTTATAAGCTTATCAAAAACAAAACTTAAAACACTAATGGTATTTACTTTCTCTTCTCCACCGTTATAAATTGCAGGCTTAGATAGTTCTATATACCAATCGCAGAATTCATTCCATGCAAAATTATAAACATTTGACAGTGCTACTCCAACATCAAACTTTTCTAAATTGGTTGTAACTTTTTTAATAAGATTAGATAGCTTATATAAAATCCACTTGTCTTTATTCTCTAATTTAACCTTTTTTATAGGCAAAAGCTGGATGTCATTACTATGAAGAGATATAAACTTGCTTGCATTCCAAATCTTGTTTATAAACGACCTTGCCACATCTACCTTGGTCATAGAAAACCTAGTGTCTATGCCCATTGCCATATCTTTAATTAGAGCAATTCTTAGTGAATCGGCGCCATATTTTTCAGAAACTTCTAGTGGGTCGATACCGTTGCCAAGGCTTTTACTCATCTTTCTGCCATTTTCATCTCGAACAAGCCCGTGAATAAGGCAATTTCTAAAAGGCGTGTTGCCTGCACACTCAAAGCCCATATACACCATTTTTGTTGCCCATTGAGTTAGAATGTCGTAAGCTGTTACTAAAACGCTGGTTGGATAAAAATATTCAAACTCCTTTGTTTTCTCTGGCCAACCCAAAGTAGAAAAAGGCCAAAGTGCAGAGCTAAACCAGGTGTCTAAAACATCGGCATCTTGGGTGAAATGAGTATGCCCACATTTTTCACAAACTTTAGGCGCGCTAGCACTTGCCACAATATTTTTGCAATTGTCGCAATAATAGATAGGTATTCTATGCCCCGTCCAAATTTGACGGCTTATGCACCAGTCTTGAATATTCTCAAGCCAATGGAAATAATTTTTTTCAAAACGCTTTGGATGAATTTTAAGCTCACCATCTTTAACAACTTTAATAGCTGGCTTAACAAGGTCTTTCATTTTAACAAACCATTGCTCTGTTATCATAGGCTCAATAGCTGTTTTACAACGCTCACAGTGCCCCACACTATGCGTATACGGCTCGATTTTTTCTAAAAGCCCTTGCTCTTTAAGCTTGTCTACAACTTTTTGCCTTGCATCCTTTAAGCTCATGCCTTCAAACTCTTTTCCAGCAACAGCTGTTATTTTTCCCTCTTTATCTATAACTGAAATAAATTCAAGATTATGGCGTTTTCCAACCTCATAATCGTTCGGGTCGTGCGCTGGGGTTATTTTAACCATGCCCGTTCCAAAATCGCTTTCAACATAAGAGTCGGCAATAATTGGAATTTCCCTGTTTGTTAAAGGCAATTTTAACATTTTACCAACAATGTTTTTATACCTTTTGTCTTTAGGGTTAACGGCAACCGCCGTGTCACCAAACAGGGTTTCAGGCCTAGTTGTGGCAACAACAATATACCCGCTTCCGTCAGCATAAGGATACCTTATGTGCCACATGCTTCCCTTTTCCTCGCTGTAAACCACCTCATCATCTGAAATAACTGATTTACAACTAACGCACCAATGGGTTTGCCTTGTTCCCCTATAAATTAGCCCCTTGTTATATAGCCTAACAAAGGCTTCTAAAACAGCCTTTGTACTCTTTTCGTCCATAGTAAAACGATATCTATCCCAATCAGCTGAAAGCCCAAGTTTTTTAAACTGATTCATTATTCTATCGCCATAAAGGTTATACCAGTTCCAAGCCTCTTTATCAAAAGCAGCCCTTCCAATCTGCTCTTTGGTTTTACCCTCTTTTTTTAGTTTTTCAACAAGTTTAATCTCTGTGGCAATGGCAGCATGGTCGGCACCTGGAAGATAAAGAGCACTATACCCTTGCATACGCTTAAACCTTATAAGTATGTCTTGATAAGTGGTATCTAAAGCGTGCCCAATGTGTGCCTGCCCTGTAACATTTGGGGGCGGCATAATAATACAAAAAGGCTTTTTGCTTTTGTCTACCACGGCGTTAAAATACTTTTTTTCTTCCCAATTTTTATAAATTTTTTCTTCGAATTCTTGTGGATTATACGCTCTTTCGTTAAACATAAAAAACTCCTAAACAGTAATAAGACTTTGGAAAATTGCAAAAGCAAGCGCAAGCATCAAAAGAATATAGCCAACTAGCTTAACTTTAAGAACTTTCCTATGAGCAACCTCATCTGAATTTTTCTTTTTTGAAACAAACATACTTGCTCCAAACGCCAAAACAAATCCCACGATCAAGCAAACAAACACTAAAACTATTAAAAATGTTTTAAAACCTCTCATAAACTACTCCACATCATGGTCGGAAGTATTGCCTAGCTCCACTTCCTCTATTTTTATATTGCTTTTCTGCTCCTGTTCACTAGCCTTAAACGATTTATACGGAATTAAAGCAAGCAAGAGCTTAAGTATCATAACAGCCACAGCAACTATAACTGCCACGATAGCTAACGCAGAGCCAGGGTCGGCTAAGAAAAAGTATGGGAATATTGTAAACATTAACACGCAGTTAAAAATGCCAACTAGTATACTTTCTCTTCTGCGTTTTTCAGGCCTATTTTTAGCAAAAAGGTCTATAAGCAAACAAACTAAAAGCAAGCTCAAAACGGCAATCATATAACCCATTTGCACCTTGTAATATACAATAGAACTAACTGCTAAAATATTAAATAAGTCTGAAAGATAGGTAGAATATCTGTAAAGGTCTACAAAATTTGAGTGATATTTTCTGTCAAGAAAAGCAAATGCCACAGTTATTGCAAAAAATATGAAATATATAGCTCCCCCAATCTTTTGCCCGCCAAAAAATATAGTTATGGCAAAGATTACAAATAACACCGAATAAATCACAAATAAAATTGTAGAAACAATATTATTTTTACTTGCCATAAAACTCCTTTACAAAAATTTGACTTTTTTATTATATCACTAAT
>USTP01000075.1 GCA_900557695.1 uncultured Thermoanaerobacterales bacterium
TTAGTAGCTGGACAAACGGAACAGCAACGGTAACAGGCAACCTAACAGTTACTGCTAACTTTAGTAGGAGCACAAGGAGCTACACAATAACAATAGCAGTAAGCCCATCTGGGTATGGCAGCGTTAGCCAAACAAGCGTCACTGCAGATTACGGAACAAGCATATCTACAAGCGGAAGCACACTAAGCATAGGGGATACAGACATAACTGCAACCCCAGCTAGACAAACTGCGCAATATACCTATAGCTTTAGCAGCTGGAGCAATGCAAGTGGAACAGTTACAGGAGCAAGAACAATAACTGCAAACTTTAGTAGATCAACTAGGACCTACACGGTAACAGTTATTCCAAGATATAGCACAAGTACAAGTGGTACAAATGCTACGGCAACAAATGGCATCACAGGAGGAACGGTTTCAACAACATCTACAAGTACAACGAATATGTTTTCTGTGATTATTCCTGGTATAAGCTATAATAGCAGTGTTTCTATAACTGCCAGCCCTGAATCTGGGTATTCATTTGTTGGTTGGTACACTAGCACATCGTCTACATCGGCCACAAGCACTAGTTCAACATATAGGCCAACGGTTACTAGCTCAAGAACCTATTATGCCTTTTTCAGAAAGGCTGGCTACACGGTAACCTTTACAAAAACCGTATCGGCTCCATCAACATTTGCTCCAAGCTCGCTTTTTGTTCAAGAAGATCCTGGAATAAGTGTTTACTATATAGTTATGCGAGCTCTCCAACGTGGGCCAACAGCAACATGGGGTGGCGATGGTTTAACATCAAATCAGTCGTCATACACGGTAAGTGGAAGTCAAGACTTTTATGTAAAGTATATCATTCCTGAAACAACAACTGTTGAGGGGACCGGAACAACCATAGGCTATACAGAAAGCCACTCTGTTAAAATAGTTAAGAATGGAACAACTGTTGTAAACAAGAGTTCAACCACTACTTTGCAAACAGGAACTTATAATTTTACAACAACAAGTACTACAACCATTGAAATAGAATTAAAAACTTGGCAAAGTGGCGCGGTTATAACTTTTGATGATAACTTAAGTAATGAGAACAAGGATAACCCTATCTACATAGACAAACGCCAGTATGTGATATTGCAAAAACGAATTCTTTACTGAGGCTAATGGCTGAATAAATTTATTAAAAGAGCGTTTTAAAAACGCTCTTTTAGTTTAGTAACAATTATAATATTTTTGTATCGTGATATTCTTTGCCCTTTAATTACAGCTTTAATTTTTTAAATTGCTTGCATAGGTAAAATGTTGCGGTTATAATAAAAGAGGTAAGGGAAAATAGTATGATAAACACTACAGAAAACAAAGAGGAATTTTTAAGAATTGCTAGGGAAAATATCAAGAGAGAAGGGCTTGAAGAGCTTCTTTCCTTTCTAGAAACTACCGACTTTTTTACGGCTCCTTGTTCAACAAGGTTTCATTTGGCCAAAGAGGGTGGGCTTTGCCAGCATTCACTGAATGTGTATGACCGCCTTTTAAGGCTGTGCATAGAAGAGTATGGTGATGAACTAAACATGGAATCTATTGCGATTTGTGGGCTATTTCATGACATTTGCAAATGTTGTTATTATAAAGAAACAACAAGGAATGTTAAAGAAAATGGCGTTTGGGTTCAAAAGCCCTACTACACTGTTGAAGATGCTCTTCCTTATGGACATGGCGAAAAAAGCGTTTACATTATAAATGGCTACATGAGGCTTTCGCGCGAAGAGGCAATGGCAATAAACTGGCATATGGGCGGGTTTGACCCTAGGGCTCAGTGGCAGGGCGGAGCTGCCTACAAAGATGCTTTCAACAAGTTTCCATTTGCCGTGCTTATGCATGTTGCTGACTTAATGGCAACTTATCTAGACGAAAAAGGAGATATAGATGAAGACTGATTATCAAAAGATTGCAGAGCTTTTATATAAAAATAATAAATACACTGTTAATGAAATAGAGAAAATGTATCCGAAACGAAACTTAAAACCTGGCGCAGAGGTTACAAGATTTGCACCAAGCCCTACAGGTTTTTTGCACCTTGGGCATTTTTTTCAAACTGTTATTGATAAATTTTTGGCATTAAGATCAGGCGGAATATTTTATTACAGGCTTGAAGATACTGATAAAAAGCGCGAAGTTGAAGGGGCAGATAAGTTTGCCTACGATAAGATTTGTGAATATGGCTTTGTTCCAGATGAGGGGTGGACTGTTGATGGCGAGAAAGGTAGTTACGGGCCATATCGTCAAAGTGAAAGAATAGAGATATACAAGGCTTATGGGAAAATGCTTGTAGAAAAGGGCAATGCTTTTCCTTGTTTTTGTGATGCTCCTGAGAATAAGGAAGAGATTCTAGAAAGCAGAGAAAAGCAACTAGAAGAAACCTCAACTCTTTTAGACCACGACCCATGCCGTGATTTAAGCTACGAAGAGGTTAAAGCAAATATAGACGCAGGCAAAACCTTTGCACTTCGTTTAAGAAGTAAAAACCGCGAGGGGGATAAGATTAAAATTATAGATAAGGTTCGTGGAGAGAGGGAACTTCCAGCTAATCTTAGAGATGCCGTTTTAATAAAATCTGATGGTATTCCACCATATCCGTTTGCCCATCCTATAGATGATCATTTAATGCACACAACAACTGTTGTTCGTGGGGAAGAGTGGTTTCCATCGGTTGCTCTTCACACCGAAATTTTTGATGCTCTTGGTTTTGAAAGAGTGAGTTATCTTCACACTGCGGTTATATCTAAAATTGATGAAAAAACTGGTAATAAACGCAAGTTTTCTAAAAGGCTAGACCCTGAGTTTAATATAAACTATTTTGATGAACAGGGCTATCCCAAAACCGCAGTTTTAGAATATGTGCTAACACTTGCAAACTCAAACTTTGAAGACTGGAGAAAAGCAAACCCAGATGTTAACCTTTTTGACTTTCCGTTCACTATAGAAAAAATGGGAACAAATAGCCCAATGTTTGACCTTGTGAAGCTAGGCGATATTAGTAAAAATGTGTTTAGCAGGATGAAAGCTAGTGAGGTTTACACTGGGGCGCTAGAGTGGGCAAAAACCTATAATAAGAAATTTTACGAATTGTTAACAAACAATCGTGACCTTGCCATCAAAGCGTTAAATATTGATAGAGAAATTCAAAGGCCAAGAAAAGATATATCAAAATATAGCGACATTGAGCTTCTTTATAGCTACATGTTTGATGAGCTATTTGACAAATCTACCCTATTAAACTTTGATGAAAAACTTATGAAAGAAACCATAAAAGAATTTTTATCTGAGTATAAAAAAGTGCTTAACTTAAACGAAAATAAAGATGAATGGTTTAATAAAATAAAAGAGGTTGCAAATAATTGTGGTTTCGCAACCGATAATAAATTATATAAGCAAAACCCAACTCTTTATAAAGGGAACACGGCTGATGCCTGCAACATTATTAGAGTTTCAATCACTGGAAGAAGCCAAACCCCAGATTTATACAGCATAATGGTAACTTTAGGGCAGAATAAAGTATTAGAGCGAATAAATTATGTTTTAAACAATTTAAAATAATAAATTAAACGCAAAATGCGCTTTATTTTAATTGAAATATTGCAATTTTGCGTTTTTTTTGTTACGAAACTATGTATCCTTAAGGATACTTATAGTGTGCTAAAAACCATGTTATACTATAGGTAAAATTAGGGAGCAGGCAGTATGGTAGAAGAAATTGTTAGAGTTTTAAAAACAGATGAAAAAACCGCAAATTACATATTGAAACTGTATGAGATTGCAAAAAATTTTGATGATAGCGTGGAGCTGGATTATAGGGAAGACATTGTTGGAATAGGGGCCCCTGACGAGATATTGCGATTTTATTTTGTTAACCGCAATGGAAGCATATATGCCAAGTTTAAAATTATGAGAAGCATGGTAAAGCTTGACGCCTTAAATTTAAACGAAGCAAAAGAAATGATAAAAAACACAAATCTTGTGTTTAAAGAGGGAGATTTTAAAAGGAAGCAACCAAAAACTCAAAGAGTGGTTAAAAGGATAAATATCTCTAGAGTTGATTATTTGAAAATGCTATCTGATGGAGTGAACCCAAAAACTGGGGAAAAACTTTTTGAAACAAATAGCCAAATAAAACTTGCTCTTTTAAGCATAGCTGCGTTTGTTACTAAGCATGATAGAAAGTCTAGCAGTTTTATGCCACTCGCTAGTGAGGAAGAGTTTTATAACATTGAAAAACAGGTTGGCATTAAAAAAGAAGAAACTGAAGAAAAGCTAAAAAATGTGGGAGTGGCTTGGAGCGAAGAGGAAGATAAGGCACTGCTTAAAGAATTTAATGAGGGAATGAATATTGAAGAAATTGCTGCTTCGCATAAAAGAACTAGGTCTGCAATAGAAAGAAGACTTCTTAGGTTTGTTTCTTTGAGCGACTATAGGAAATAAAAATAAGTGAAGTAAAAATTGCAATTATAATTGTTTTTTATAAAAGAATATGTTATACTAACTTTGCTTTGCAAGGCTGTATAACATATTTTTTGATTGTTGATGTGTTTATGTGGGTGTACCTCAGTAGGATAGAGGGTCCGCCTCCTAAGCGGAATGCCGGCAGTTCGAATCTGCCCACTCACACCAAGATATTATGCCCTATTCTTAGGGCTTTTTTATGAAAAGGGCAGGACTAATCCTGTCTCTTATACACGTCTTCCGAGCCCACGAGACTCGACG
>USTP01000076.1 GCA_900557695.1 uncultured Thermoanaerobacterales bacterium
CGGCAACGTCAGATGTGTATAAGAGACAGGGTAATTAGTATGGGGGAGATGTCCACATTTCTTGAGTTAAAATATGGCAAAATTTATTCGCTAGATATTCATGGCTTAACAAAAGAAGAGGCCAAAATAGAAATTTTGCATGCTCTGGGAACCATTGATAATTTTTATAAAGCTATACTTATAACCCATGGGTATCATCATGGTGTGGTTTTAAAGAACTTTGTTAGGAAAGAGCTTGTGCATAAAAATATACAAAAGAAAATAAATGTAGATGCAAGTAGAACGCTACTGCTTTTAAATTTGGAGTGAGTTTTAATAGATGGATAAAAAAAGTAGGAGAGAGGCAATTGAGTTATCTTTGCTTGATGGACCCAATAGGGAAACTCAAGTAAAGGATAGGCCAGTTAAAATTGTTGGTCGTGTTCTTCTACTTGTTTTATTGTTTGGGATTTTAATAACATGTTATATATTTAAATTTTCATCAATTCTATATCCTAGATTTTTCTCTTATTATTTAGTTTCTGATTTCAACACCACCTCATATTATAAGGTTGATAGCTGTGACCTTGTTGTAATAAAACCATATAACGATATTAGTGACGCGAAAGAGGGGGATATTATTTGCTATCAAATAAACTCAACTCGAGGAAGCGGGGTTTTTCTTGGGTTTAATCAAGATATACTAGAACTAGAGCAAGAAAATGGCGAAATTATACGAGTTGGCAAAAACTCTGTGATAGGAGAGCAGATAGATACCATTGCAGTTATAGGTTTCTTTTTTGCTTTTTTTGAAAGTTATGCTGGCATTGTGTTTGTTACTATTTTTCTTCTTGCTTACCTAGCTTATATAACTTTTAGCAGAGTTAATTACGAGAACACTAAGCACGGCAAAGAACTGCTTAAAGAACTCAACAAACAAAAAAAGGAGGCAAAGCAAAGAAAAAAGTTATTAGCCGAACTTAGGGACATGGAGGGGCTAGACTACTTGATTGGTAACATGCTTGAAGGCGACTACCAACAAAACAGACAACGCTTTTATGATTTTGACTATAGAATTAAAGGCAGTGTTAAAGAAAAATACAAATATGTTTTGTCAACCATTTATGAAACCTATCTTTCAAAACTAGATTTAAGTAGGGCTGAAAAAAGAAAGATTACTTCAGTTATAGAGCTAATGTGTGAAAGTGAAGAGTTTGATGGCGATATGGAATATATGCTTGTAGACCTAGCTTTAAAAACAAAACTTGTAGACTTTGACACCAAAAACTTTTGTGACTGCGCATCTAAGTTTTTAAAGGGTAAAATTTTAGAGGATGATTTGCTTAATTTTGGTTCTGTGCTTTATATTTTAGTAAAAAATAATAAAAAACTTCGGGATGAAAATATAGAAAGTGTTGCTAAGGAATACCTAACCGTTTCAGAAAGCATTAAAGGGGATGCATATGTTATTGTTCAAGGCATAGGAACTAGCATAATAAATCTAATAAATTCATAACTTTTTTTGCAAAAGGTCTAGTATTTAAGAAAAAATGTGGTATAATATAGTTAGTTTTAATAAGGAGATATAAGTATGGATATATCTAAAAAATCTTTAATTTTAAGTATTGTAACTGTGTTTGTTTGCATGATTGTTGCAGTGGTTTGCCTTATTGTTATGAAAGCAGACTGGGTTTCTTTAGTTCTTTCTTTGCTTATAGTTGCACTTGCTGTTTATGTTTGCGTTTTCTGCTGGAAAGTTGCAAAAGACAATAAGAAAAACAATCAACAGTAGTAAAAAGCCACAATTTAGTGGCTTTTTATTTTTTTATTTTGCAAGCAAGTTAATTTGACATGAATTTGGGCCATGATTATAATAACTTATAGGAGTGGTTCAATTTGGCATTGTTTAGAAAAAAAATAGTTGGTGAGGAAAAAAAGTCGCAACTTCAGCCCGTTGTTTTTTCTGATGCAAACGAGTCGATTGCCACTTTGAAAAAAAGTCAAATAAATAGATATGACGAACTTGAAAGTTACAAACTTCTAAGGAAAAAGCGTGTAAAAAAAGCTTTTATACGAATGGCGGTCTGGCTACTTGTGGTGCTGTTTATTCCAGTTTTTGTATTCTTTTCAATAGTTATTATAAACCCAAATGCTGGGCACAACTTTTTTGGTTACACTTTCTTTATTGTTTCGTCTGAAAGCATGAAGCCTGTTTTTGATGTTAATGATTGTATTATAGTTAAAAGTAGTTTCACAAAAGAAGAAGTTACTATTGGGTCGGATATAACTTTCGTTAGAGAAAGTGATGGGCAAGTTGTTACGCATAGAGTTATTGATACTATAGAAAAGGAAAATGGAGTGATAGAGTATATAACTCGCGGGGTGCACAACGCGGTGGCTGATTCTGGTAGCGTTGCTTTTGAAGATATTATAGGAATTAGAGTGGCAACAGTGTCTTGGCTTGGGCAAACTGTTATGTTTTTTAGAACGCCGTATGGCATAATAACATTTTTGGCAATATTTGTAGTTGTTATGCTTGTTATTTACTATAGTTTCAAACTGTCAGACGATATACGGGCGGTTGGTTTAAAATAATGTATAAAGCCTTCGTTTTGGTTAATAATTAAACTTAAGCGGAGGCTTTTATGGTTAGAAAAAATACTGCGGCAACGGTAACAACACTTTTATGTGCGATGCTTTTTATTGTAATAGGCTCGTGTTTTTCGGCGTTTGTTTATAAGGGTAAAATAATTGAAGTTAAGAACCCTAACTTTGTTCTTGCTGCGGGCATTGCCGTTTATAGTGGCAATGGAGATAAACAAATAAATTCGCTTGAATTATCTAAAATGAAGCTGGGACTAAAACCAGCCACTGGCGAAGAAGATGTAGAAACAGGAATTCCCACAACTATTACCGACAAACAGGGTAGTGAGGGGCAGTATGCGAAATTTACACTATATGCTCCAAACGGGTGTATAATATATATAACAAATATTGTGATTGAAAGCGAAAAAACCCAAGAAGAAATTATGGAAGAGCGAGAAAATATAATGGTGTCTATAAAAGAGTTAGACGGCAAGGCTACAAGCTTTAAAGAAGATAAGGTTGAGCTTGGTAGAACAAGTGCGACAGACGAAAGGCAACCATTAACCTTTTTCATCTGGTTAAAAAAGGGCGCTGGAAGTGGTTTAGAGGCTTCTAAAATTTCTTTTGATATTTCTATTGAGCTTTTAGCTTAACATAAATTTTAAACTAGTTGGCCATACTAGTTTTATGGTAAAAGAGTCGGCTAAAAAAGGTTTTGTTCAGGGGGCACTTGTTTTAATGCTCTTTGGACTGCTTTCTAAAATTGTTGGTGCAATTTATAGAATACCTTTAACCAGCATCATTTCTGCAGAGGGTATGGGGCTTTACCAAATGGTTTTTCCTTTGTATACCCTTTTGTTAACCATTTCAAGTTCTGGAATTCCTTCTAGTATATCTAAACTAATTAGCGAAGAGGCAATAAAGAAAAACTATAAACAAGTAGATAGAATATTTAAAGTGTCTTTCTGTTTGCTTGTTGGTTTTTCTATTTTCTGCAGTTTAATAGTTTTTATTGGATCGGGTGCTTTTGCCTCTTTTCAGGGTAATAGTGACGCAAAAATCTGCTACCGAGCACTTGCCCCTGCAATTATATTTGTTGGACTTATCTCAGGTTTCAGAGGTTATTTCCAGGGGCTAGAATGCATGACGCCATCTGCAGTTTCTGGCTTTATTGAGCAAATTGTGAAGCTTGGCGCTGGACTATTGCTTGCTGGATTATTTATAGACAGGGGGGTTAAATATGGCGTTTTAGGAGCCCTTCTTGGAGTGAGCATTAGCGAGGCGATAGCCTTTTTATATCTGCTAATTAGATATTTTTTTGGAGCGAAGAAGAGAAAAGAACTACTTTTAAATAGTGAGGCATTGGTTAAAACTAAAAGGCAGACGGCAAAAGATATATTGTCTTTATCTGTGTTTGTTACAATTGGTGGGCTAATTATGCCTTTAACTATGCTTATAGACAGCGTGGCGGTTATAAACATTTTGAAAAGTATTGGTTTTAGCGTTAAGGGGGCAACAACGCTTTTTGGATTGCAAACGGGAACCGTAGGCTCTATTGTTAACATGCCTGTGGTGCTTTCTTTGTCGGTTGCAACCGCTGTTTTACCCTGTATATCTAAGCTCAAGGCAAGTGGAGATGTTTGCGGCTTGAAAGCCTCTGCTTCAAAGGCTGTGTTTATAGTTATAATTTTGGCACTTCCAGCAAGTGTTGGATGCTTGTCACTTGCAGAGCCTATTTTAAAACTTTTATATGGAAGAGGACTATCTATAGGTGAGTTAACTATAGCTAAAACCTTGCTTGAGGTTGCAAGCATGGGAATATTTTACCTCGCCATGGTGCAAGTAACGGCAGGCATACTTCAGGGTATAAATAAGTTTTTTGTTCCAGTTATTTCTCTGTCTCTTATACACATCTCCGAGCCCACGAGACTCGACGTCATCTCGT
>USTP01000077.1 GCA_900557695.1 uncultured Thermoanaerobacterales bacterium
CGAGATGACGTCGAGTCTCGTGGGCTCGGAGATGTGTATAAGAGACAGGCATTAAATTTATGTTTTTATTTACATGTTAACAAAAAAAGCACTGTTGGAATATGCCAAACAGTGCTTTTTTAAATAATTATTTATTTAAATTGCTTAATTTTATGTATTTTTCCAGGCGTTTTTTTGCATAACTTTCAGCCTCATCAAACAGCCTTTTTGCAGTTTCTTGCGAAGACTTTGCTAGTGTGAAATACCTTGATTGCGTTTTTATAAAGTTTAAGTAGCTCATTGAAACGGCTGGTGGGTCTAGCTTTAACCCTGTTTTAGGGTTATACCTATAAAGGTTCCAATAACCCGACTGAACGGCCTCTAGTTGCTGTTTGTTTGAAGTAGAAAGGTCTGTTCCATGGTTTATGCAAGGGCAGTAGGCAATAACTATAGATGGTCCATCATGCTCTTCCGCCTCTTTAAAGGCGGTTATTGTTTGAGCCATGTTTGCCCCAAGCGACACACTTGCAACATATACATTTGGATAGTTCATTATAATTGCGCCAAGGTCTTTTTTATTGGTGTTCTTCCCACTTATTGCAAATTTTGCTGTAGAGCCCATTGGAGTTGCCTTGCTGGCTTGCCCACCAGTGTTTGAGTAAACCTCGGTGTCGAGAACTAAAACTCTAACTTTTTCGTTTGAGTGAAGAACATGGTCTAGCCCGCCAAAGCCTATATCATATGCCCAACCATCTCCACCAACTATCCAAACAGTGCTATCAAAAAGGCTGGAAGATAGGCTATATAGATTAACAAGCGTTGGAGTTTTATTTTCTTTAATAAGTTTAAATAGCATTCCGCGTATTTTTTCGGCTAGTGCTTGGTCTTTTTTATCTTCATTAAGCCAGTCTTTTAATAACTTTAATAGAGGGGATGGAAGAGATTTTTCTTGAAGAGCCTTTTCAACTTCATTTGTTAATGCTTCTCTATTTTTGTTTGCAGAAGCCTTAAGCCCCAAGCCAAACTCCGCATTGTCTTCAAAAAGGCTGTTTGCCCATGCAGGGCCATAACCCTCTTTAGTTTTTGCGTATGGGCAGGTTGGGGAAGAACCACCATAAATGCTTGAACAACCCGTTGCATTAGCTATTATTAAGTTTTTGCCATATAGCTGGGTTAGAAGCTTAATATATGGTGTTTCGCCACAGCCTGCACACGCCCCAGAAAACTCAAATAGAGGCTTTTCAAACTGGCTTCCTTTAATTGTTTCTTTTTTAAAAATTGTTGGAATGTTTTCAATATCTTTAACTGAGTTATATCTTTTAAGTTCTTTATCAATGATCTCTTCTGCTTTAACCATATTTAAGGCTTTTTCTTTTGAAGGGCAGATGTTTGCACAGTTGCCACATCCAGTGCAGTCCATAGGGCTTAGAGCAACAACAAAATCATACCCAGGAACGCCAAGGGCTGGTATGCCTCCTCCAAGTTTGCTTTCTTTTGAACCCGACTTAACCAAATATGGACGAATGCAAGCATGCGGACAAACTAGCGAACACTGATTGCATTGAATACATTTTGAACTATCCCAGCAAGGAAGGAAAGTTGCAATATTCCTTTTTTCAAAGGCACTAGTGCCCGTTCTAACCTCGCCATCTGGGCTAAACATTGAAACTTTTAATGAATTGCCTTTTAGCGTTAGGATAGGGTTTATATAGTTATTATAGTATGGGTCGCCAAAAGCACTTTTAGCAGGCTTAACTTCTAGGTTTAACCAAGATTTAGGGTAAACCACCTTTCTTAGCTGGCTAAGCGCATTGTCGATAGCTAGCATATTCATTTTTAAAACTTGCTCGCCCTTTGATGCGTATGTTTTTTGGGCAGCGTTTTTAATTAAAGCGATGGCTTTATCTATTTTTAAAATTCCAGAAAGTGCAAAAAATGCGGTTTGCATAATAAGGTTTATTCGCCTGTTTAGCCCAACCTTTGTTGCTAGGCTTTCTGCGTCTATTATATAAAACTGCAGATTCTTTTTGGCTATTTCTTTTTTAACTGTGTCTGGGAGTTCTTTTTCAAGCTCTTCATCGCTCCAAGGGGCATTTAAAAGAAAGGTTCCGTTTTGCTTGATGCCTTCTAAAACATCAAACTTATGAAGAAAAGTTTTATTGTGGCAGGCAATAAAGTCGCAAGAAGAAATAAGGTAGGGGGCAGTTATTTTCTTTTTAGACAGGCGAACATGCGAGGTGGTTACGCTTCCAGACTTTTTGCTATCATACACAAAGTATGCCTGACCAAACAGCCCTGCCTCTTCGCCGATAATTTTAACCGTGTTTTTGTTTGCGCTAACCGTTCCGTCTGAACCAAGGCCAAAGAATTTGCAGTTTATTTCATCATTATCTTCCAGATTTATTGTTTTGTTAACTGCAAGGGAAGTGAAGGTAACATCATCATCAATGCCAACAGTGAAGTGGTTTTTAGGGCGCTTTTTAAGCATATTTTCAAAAACAGCATAGGCATGGGATGGGGTAAACTCTTTGCTAGAAAGCCCATATCTTCCGCCAAGCACGCCAATATTTATACCATGTTCGTTTAGCGCAGATATAACATCTAGGGCAAGTGGCTCAAAAGTGGCGCCGCTTTCCTTTGTTCTATCTAGCACGGTTATACTCTTTACAGTTTTTGGAAGTTTGCTTATAAAAACCTCGCTGTTAAAAGGTCTATATAGCCTTACTTTAATAGCGCCCACGCTTTCGCCGCGGCTTGCTAGTGCTTCGGTTAACTTAATAACTGTGTCGGCCCCAGAACCCATGGCAACCACAACATATTTGGCATCTTTTGCACCATAGTATTCAAAGCTTGAATATTTTCTGCCTGTAAGTTTATAAAATTGCTTAAAAGTTTCTTCAACAAGTGGATAAACCGCATTGTAGTATTTATTAGACGCCTCTCTTGCCTGGAAAAAAACATCTTCATTTTGAGCCGTTCCCCTTTGAGTGGGGTTAGATGGCGTTAGTGCTCTAGACTTAAAATATGCAATACTATCAAAAGGGGCAAGGGCTTTAACAGTTTCGTCATCTATAGCTTCGATGGTGTTTATCTCGTGGCTTGTTCTAAACCCGTCAAAGAAATGCAGGAAAGGAAGAGAGGTTTTTAAGCTTGCAATATGGCTAATAAGCGCCATATCTTGAGCTTCCTGAACGCTAGAACTTGCAATAAAGCAAAACCCAGTGCTTCTAGCGCTCATAACATCGCTGTGGTCGCCAAAAATAGACAGCGCATGAGTTGCAACAGTTCTTGCTGCAACATGCATTGTGCAAGGAAGAAGCTCGCCCGCTATTTTATACATGTTTGGAATCATTAAAAGAAGACCTTGAGATGATGTGAAAGTTGTGGCAAGCGTTCCACCAGAAAGAGCACCATGAAGGGCCCCTGCAGCACCTGCTTCAGACTGCATTTCTATTAGAGTTACTTTTCTATCAAAAATATTCTTTTTGCTTTTGCTCCATGCGTCAACATTTTCAGCCATAGGAGAAGATGGAGTTATTGGATATATAAGAGCCATTTCACTCATCATATATGCCATACTTGCTGCGGCGGTGTTGCCGTCTGTTGTTATATACTTTTTCATTTTTACCTCATAAAACTTTACTTCTTTAATTATAAACAACAGGATAATTTTAAGTCAAATTATATTTGTAAACTAAATGTTAAAAAAACTTTTTCTTTTGCCTAAGGGTGTGGTATACTCAAAAGTAGGGAATAATTATGAGCAGAGTTAAATTAACAATAGAATATGACGGAACAAACTTTTCAGGTTACCAGTGCCAGCCAGGGAAAAGAACTATTCAAGCAGAACTTGAAAAGGCACTAGAGAGCGTTTATAACCAAAAAATTAACACTTTTGCCTCGGGAAGAACAGATGCGGGGGTTCATGCCCTTAATGCGGTTGTGCACTATGACGAGCCGAAGGTGCTTAAAAACAAGCAAATTGCGGACAGTTTGAATGCGTATTTGCCTGAAGATGTGAAAGCTGTGCACCATGAAATAGTGGATGATAATTTTGATGCTAGGTTTAATAGCAAAGTTAAAACTTATGGATACAGGTTTTACTTATCTAGATGTGAGCGTCCGCTTATGAAAAATAGGGCTTTAAGGGTTAATGAAGAGATAGATGTTGATAAAATGCAAGAGGCTTGCAAATACCTTATAGGCGAACATGATTTTACCTCTTTTGTGGCAAGAAAAAGCGGTAAAACCAACTTTGTTAGAACAATATATAGTGCAAAAATCGTTAAAACAGGCGAAAAAGAGTATGAGTTTATAGTTTCTGGAAACGGCTTTTTGTATAACATGGTTCTGTCTCTTATACACATCTGACGCTGCCGACGATCTTACGCG
>USTP01000078.1 GCA_900557695.1 uncultured Thermoanaerobacterales bacterium
ACGAGATGACGTCGAGTCTCGTGGGCTCGGAGATGTGTATAAGAGACAGTAGTAACATATTTTAGTTTTTTATCAAGTGAAGCAATATCAACACAGTTCATACTTCCGTCTAAAAACTTTATATAAACAAAACTTGAAAAACCAGGCACTAGTACTGTTTTATTAGCTGAAACATAGTCAAAACTTGTGAACGCCGTATATTTCATATCACTAGCAAAGCCAAGCCCTTTAGCAATTGACACGCCAACTCTAAGCCCAGTAAAACTACCTGGGCCTAAATTTATAGCAATTTCATCAATATCATCAATTGTTAATTTTGCCATAGACAAACAATTATCAATATCTTGCATAAAAGTTTCTGAATTTTTTTCATTCTTGCTAACAACTTCGCCAAGTTTCTTGTTGTCACTTAAAACTATTGCAACAGGCGTAAATGCTGAGTCTAATACTAATGTTTTCATTTTGTTTCTCCTTTGTAGGTTATTTTTCTGGCTATATCACTTAGTTTTTCAATTATCACCGACTTGTGCTTAAAATCAAACAAGTCTTTTGCTCTTTCAGGCCACTCTATAAAGCAAATCGCACCAGAATACAAATATTCTTCAATGCCAATATTATAAAGCTCTTCGCTATTTTCAATTCTATATAAATCAAAGTGATAAATTATTTTGCCATTAACCTTATATTCGTTAACAATTGTAAAAGTTGGGCTAACGGCTTCATTTTCATTTCCCCCAAAAGCTTTTACAACTCCTTTAACAAAAGCAGTTTTGCCAGCTCCAAGGTCACCATCTAGAAAAATTATATCGCCAGAATTAAAATCCTTTGACAATTTTTCTGCAATATTATATGTGTCATGAACACTATTAGATATAAACTCTTCCATTAAATCACCCTACTTGTACCAAATCTTATTGCACCAGCCCTATTTAGTTCTTCTGCCTCGGCTCTTGATTTTATGCCTCCCGATGCTTTTATAAAACATTTTCCGTTTGTTGCTTCTTTTATTAGCATAACATCTTCAACCGTAGCCCCGCCAGTTCCATAGCCTGTTGATGTTTTTATAAAGTCTACCTTTGCTTTAACGCAAACTCTGCAAACAGCTTTAATTTCATCTCGAGTTAAATAACAGGTTTCTATAATCGCTTTAACAATTTTCCCTCTAGAAATTCTAACAATTCTGCTAAGCTCATTTTTTATATAACCAAGGTCACCCTCTTTCATCTTACCAATATTTATAACAACGTCAAGTTCATCCGCCCCATCACTAATTGCCTGTTTTGCCTCACATATTTTTGTTTGCAAAGTGTTTGCACCAAGCGGAAACCCTACAACAGTTACAAGAGCTAGGTTTGCCTTGAGTTTATTATCAATATAATCTCTAGCCTCTTTAACATTGCATGGATTAACACAAACGCCATAGTATTTATTTTTAACGGCAACATTGATAAGCGTGTGGATATCTTTAGTAACGGCCCTAGGGTCTAATAGTGTAAACTCTACCATTTCAGGTATAGTTAACATTTCTTCTTCAATTTGTTTTTTCCTTCTAAAAAACATTTTTTACCTCGTTTTGGCAATAATAACATAATTTTTCACATAAAATTTATTAAAATTGCGTTTTTTACACTAACACTTTGTAAAACACTTTATGAATATTTGGTTTAGTTTTTGATAAAACAATCGACTCTTTAATTTTTGAAACGCTATTAAAAAAGTTCTCGTTATCAATGCTATAAAAAATTCTTGCTATTTTTTCGCCCTTGTCAACTTTCATACCCTCGCGAACAAGCAAAACAATTCCAGCATTTTTATCACTAGTGTTATTTGTTTTGTTTGATAGCGTTAGATAGCCATCCATTAGTTTAGAAATAACAACATCCTCAACATATCCATCATCATTTGCAACAATATAAGAAATTGCCACGCCTTCAAGCAAACTATGTTCACCCGAATAAATATTGTCAAACCTTCCGCCATATGCATTAACAATTTCTTTAAATTTATCTAAAGCCCTTCCGCTAGTGATAGCTTCTTCAAACATTTTATTAGCTTCGCTTCTTCCCTCTGCAACTTTAGATAATATTAAAGCCATTATCACGAGTTCTCTTGAAACATCAAGGAGTTTTGAGTCATACAAAGCTCGCTCCGATTTTAATATTGCTAAAGCCTCTTCAATTTCAACCTTTGCACCCAAACTAGACCCAAGCGGTTGATTTAAATTTGTTATAACGCATGCAACAAGAAAGCCTGCAAGTTTGCTTGAATTAACTAAATATTCGGCAAGCGTGTTTGCATAGCTAACAGATGGAACTATTGCCCCTTCTCCAGTTTTCACATCGTAAATCAAAGCAGTTGCACCCATAGCGATTTTTTTAGCAAGTATAGATGAAGCAACTAGCGGTGTGCTTGTAATATTATATTTTTTCCTAAGCCTATAAAGGCGCTTATCGGCTGGTGCAATTTGACCAGTTTCCTCAATAACGCCCACTCCGTGCTTTTCTATTTTATTCTTTAGTTCTTTCTCTGATATTTTAGCATTGAAACCATTAAAAACCTTGAAGCGATCTAAGGTGTTTCTATAGTCGCCAAACTCGCTCGATAAAACTTTAACATTTTTAACACCAATACTCGCTAAAACCGACATAAACACTAGGGTTGCAGGGTCTGACATACTGCCTGCGCTATGCTTGTCAACAGTGAAACCAACTTTAGAGGAAATGTTATACATAGTGCCAGTTCTTGCAAGGGCGTTTGCCAAATAATAAGTTTCTTCGTAAGAAAAATTGCTCTCATTAACTATACGCATAAAATCTATCATCTTCGAGTCGCTTATTTTACCACTATTATAACTAAAAATAAGAAAATCAATTTCTTCTTTAGATAGACTTAATCCCTTCTTCTTTTCTTCAACAATTTCATTGATATTCAAATTTGTTTACCGCCTTACCCCTTAAGTATATCAATTTGGCTTTTTACTTGCAAGCAATTTTACTTTTAGTTTAATATTTAAGAACTTGGCAACTATTTATAATGTGGATAGAAGTAAATTTGGCAGATTTTTAGATAACACGGTTATAACAATTATAGCCTTTATTTTATTCTTTACGATATTTAAAACACTAATAAAGAACAACTATGTGTGTTTAGCAATTGCCTCAATTTTATCTTTTGTGGCGTTGAAAATACTAATCTATTTTCAGAACAGAAAATACACAAAACTATCCATTAAAAAAGATGAAATTAAAAAAATTGACGAATGCAACTTTCAATTAAGGAAAATGAGCACAAGTAACCAGTTAAATTTTTTTAAACAACTTTTATCATCATTAAATATAACAGTTTCAAAAAACTTTCTTATTATAGACAACACCCTTGCCTTAACCACAAATTTAACTAGCGAGCAAATTTCAAAGCAAGATATTTTTTCTGTGTACTCGCAAATCCGCGAGTATAAACTACAAGCTATTAAAGAAGTAGTAATAATTTGTAACACAGTTACTCCAGAAATACATAATTTTGTGCAACGATTTACTGACATTTCCTTCGTATTATTTTCGCCAGTAGAAACCTATTCGCTTATGAAGAAATTTAACTACTACCCTGCTTTACCGCAAAATGAAAAACAACAGAAAAAACAACCATATTTTATAATCAAACAAGCTTTCATGCGAAAGCACGCTAAAAACTTTATAAGGTGCGGATTTGTTTTATATATTGCAGGTATCTTTGTACCATTCACAAAATACTACATCATCGTTGCTAGTATTTGTTTGTTTATTGGTGCTATCTGCTTGTGTTTTGGTTTCAAAGAACCTAACGATAATTCTCTTTCTAAAAATCTTTTACTTGGTTAAAAAAAAGAAGCTTAAAGCTTCTTTAAAAATTTGGTTCGTCATAAAAATCAATTTTCTTTACAACTATTTTTGTATTACCAAATATTGTGTTTTTTGTTTCGAAAGTTATTCTTTTGTAGTAATTATGCGAGGCATCGCTTATTGTTAATATATTTGCCGTGCCCATACGCTTAAGTGTTGTTCTATCTGCCTCTTTGCCAAACATTGATAAGGAAATGGTTTCAAGTTCTTCGTCACTGCCGTCATACCTACAAACATATTCATTTCCATTTAAACTGCCTCTATACACAACCTTTTTCGAGCCTGCAATTTTGCGAAAATCTTTGCTACAGCAAAAATTAGCAATATCATTTGTAAACCTACGCATATCAACCGAATCTGCTGAAGACATAAGCCCTATCAACTTTACCATTTCCTCACTACATCTGTCTCTTATACACATCTGACGCTGCCGACGATCTTACGCGTGTAGA
>USTP01000079.1 GCA_900557695.1 uncultured Thermoanaerobacterales bacterium
GTAAGATCGTCGGCAGCGTCAGATGTGTATAAGAGACAGATATGAAATATATGGAAATTTTAAAGACGAGAATGACCTTAGCAAATTAACAGACAAAGAAATTGCAGATTTAAAAAAAGAAATAATAAAAAATTTAAACGAAGAGGAGTAACAAGCTTATGAACATAGATAAGTGCAAAAACAATATTAAATGTGACATAGCAAGATGTAAAAATAACGCCGAAATTATTATAAGAACAAATAGTTACAAAGGTGACCTTTGCCTATGTAAAAATTGTGCAAATGAATTATATGTTTTAATAAACAAATGTAATAAAGAGAGTAAAAAACAAATAAAAAAGGAGAATAGTTGTGACAAATAAAAACGCAAAAACAAATTCAAAAACAATAAAAAACAACACAAAATCAACAAAAAATGAAAAATTTTTTTACAACGAAAATGAAGATAAAATTATTGTAGATTCAGTTTTAGAAGATTTTTCAAAAAGGCAAGAAGAAAGAAAACCCTATGAACTTTCTTGGGAACTTAATATGAATTTCGTACTCGGCAATCAATATTCATCAATTAACCTTGCAGGTGAAATAGAAGAGTCACAAAAGAACTACTACTGGGAAGAACGCGAAGTATATAACCATATAGCCCCAATTATTGAATCAAGGCTAGCAAAGCTTGAAAAGGTTCGACCAACAGTTTCTGTTCGGCCTGCAGGGAACGAACAGAGTGATTTATATTGTGCAAAACTTTCCAAGTCTATTCTAAACTATATTACCGATAAAACAAATCTAGCCGATATTATCACAAATGCAACCCTGTGGAGTGAGGTTACTGGAACAGCCTTTTACAAAGTTGTTTGGGACGACAATTTGGGCGATAGCATTGCAAGTAGTAATGGCAAAGAAATAAAAAACGGTGACATATCTATTTCAGTTTGCCCACCTTTTGAAATATATCCCGATTCGGCTGGACACACCGAGGTTGAGAGTTGTGAAAGCATTATTCACGCAAGGGCTTACCCTGCAGATAAAGTTGAGGAACTATGGGGAATAAAAGTTGAAGGAAAGGATATCGACACCTTTAGTTTTACAACAACTTTAGTTAGAGGTGCTTTCACTGGGAATAGCAACATTCAAAAACTATCACACTCATTAAAACACGATCATGTTTTGGTTATAGAAAAGTATGTTAAACCAAACGAAAAATATCCCAACGGAAGATTAACTATTGTTGCAGGAAATAAACTTGCTTTTGACGGTGAGCTTCCATTTGTTCTAGGAAATGATAAAACCAGACAATATCCATTCATCAAACAAGTTTCATCTTTGCAGATTGGAAGTTTTTGGGGCAGCAGTGTTGTGGAAAGATGTATACCACTGCAAAGGGCCTACAACGCCATCAAAAATCGCAAACATGAATTTATGGCAAGGCTAGCCGCTGGGGTACTTGCCGTTGAAGATGGCTCTGTAGACATCGACAATATTGAAGAGGAGGGCCTAGCTCCAGGTAAAATTTTGGTTTATAGAAACGGAAGTTCTATTCCTAGGTTTATAGACGGAGGAAGCATTCCAAGCGAATTTAATAACGAAGAAAATAGACTACTCAACGAATTTATAACATTAAGTGGTGTTAGCGAACTTATGCGAGATAGTTCCGTGCCCTCTACAGTTTCTAGCGGAACAGCTCTATCACTTCTTATTGAACAAGACGAAACTAGACTATCTGTAACAGCGGAATACATAAGAAGTAGCGTTAAAAAAATTGCCCAGTTTATCATACGTCTATACAAACAATTTGCTACTAACAAAAGACTATCAAGAAGTATAGACGGAAATGGAGATATCGAGATTTTTTACTGGAGCGGGGCAGAACTTACTAGTGATGATGTTGTATTAGACACTGTAAACGAATTAACTGAAACCCCAGCACAAAGAAAATCTATGCTTATGGAATTATATAAAAACGGACTACTTAATGATGAAAACGGACGATTATCTAATCGAAATAGGGCAAAGCTTTTAGAATCACTTGGGTTTGGCGTTTGGGAAAACTCTTTAGACACAACCCAGCTACACATAAAAAAAGCAATAAAAGAAAATTTAAACCTTAAGTCGATAACGCCTTTAGAAATTGACGACCATCAAATACATATTGATGAGCATACAAAATTTATACTCTCAGACGAAAGTGAAAAATATTCAAACGAGCACATAAAAAGATTGCAAGACCACATTCTAGCACATCGCTCAATGCAATACGCACTATCACAATTAGAGAAAAACAACATAAACAATTTATCAAATTTACAATAGGAGAATAACATGGAACAACCTAATATTGATATCAGTGAAACAGACCAGGTTAGTGAACCAATCACAAATTGTAATAAAGAGTCTACCAATGCGGATATTGATAAAGGCTCCACTCTAGGGAAATTTAAAGATGCAACAAGTTTACTTGAAGCCTACAATAATCTTCAAAAAGAGTTTACAAGGAAAAGTCAAAAGTTAGCTAGTTTAACAAAAGAAATGAATTTAATACATTCTGAAAAAGTGCAAAATCATGATGAAATAAATGAAAAAACAATTCAAAATATCAATTTGTCACAAAACACAATAGCCAACACCAACACAGACATCAACACGCAAGAATTTTTAAACTCTAAAGTTACTCCTAGCGAACATAACACCAATTCAAACACAAATTCTTTAAACCCTCTGTATAGGCAAAAAAATTGGAATAGTTTAGTAAACAAATTTTTTAACAAAAATCCCGAGGCCAAAAAGTATTCAGCGGAAATTTCATCAATGCTTATTCACGACAAGGTTTTAGCAAGTAGTGATAATTGCCTAGAATATGCCTACGCTTCTATAAAACAAAACAATTCAAGTGAACCTGCAGATTTACTTTCAGACCCTAGCTACTTTTCTAGCATTATAAGTAATGAAAAAGTTAAGGAAAAAATAATCAATAATTACTTAGAAGAGGTTAGAAAAAATAAAGCAAATTTAAAGCTTATTTCTGGTGAGCCGAATTACATTTCACCAACTCCACCACAAGGTAAGCCTAAAAACTTAAAAGAAGCTTCTAATATGTTAAGAAAAATACTTCAGTCATAAAACTAACTTAAGGAGAAAATATGGTAACACTACAAACAGCGGATAACGCCCTTAAAGAAGTGTATTTAGGTGTTGTTACAGATCAGTTAAACACTTCAATAAACCCACTTCTTGCAAA
The DNA here is from genome assembly GCA_900557695.1 of uncultured Thermoanaerobacterales bacterium. Lineage (GTDB taxonomy): Bacteria > Bacillota > Clostridia > Christensenellales > UBA1242 > UMGS2069. Next base: position 3,233 of record USTP01000079.1, read on the forward strand.
GATAAATCAAACAACTTCAGATGTTTGGGGAAAGGAAATAAGGAAACTCGCACCATATGGCATCAATGGCGGTATAGGTGCAGGGGACGAAGATGGTTCTCTACCTTCTGCTGCTGGCAACAACTACGCGCAATTCGTGCTAGAACTAAAAAACCTATATGGTAAAATAGAAATTTCAGACAAAGCAATTCGTGCTTCACAAAACTCTGCTGGTGCGTTTGTTAATCTGCTAAATGCCGAAATGGAAGGGCTAATAAAGGCTAGCAGCTTTAACTTTGGCAGGATGCTTTACGGCGATGGAACAGGAATATTAGCAAATATATCAAACAACACAGCAACAACACTAACCCTAGATAGTGTAACAAATATTATTGAAGGTATGGTTGTTGATATTGTTAAAACAGACGGCACAGTTTATTCAGGTGGTTCTTCTGTTAGAATAACCTCTATCAATCGCTCTACTAAAGTTGCTACAATTAACACAACTTTAACAGCAGAAGCACTTAAATCTACCGAGGGCACAAGTTACGCAATTTGCGTACAGGGTTCATATGGAAAAGAGTTAACTGGACTCTCGGCAATTTTTAAAGACTCTGGCACTCTTTATGGGCTTGACAGAAGTTTATATAGCTGGATGATTCCTTACATTAAAAACATTAAAACTTCAACACAAACAACTGATATCTCAGACATCATCATGCAAACAGCTATCGACCAGTTAGATGAAGTATCTGACAGCAAGGTAGACTTCATCGTTTGCTCAGCTGGCGTAAAGAGAAATTATCAAGAGTACTTTAATAGCTATAGAACTAATGTAGATATTATGGAACTAACAGGTGGTTATAAAGCAATATCCTACAACGGCATACCTGTAGTATCTGATAGATTTGTTAAGCCAAACACCATGTACCCTGTCTCTTATACACATCTGACGCTGCCGACGATCTTACGCGTGTAG
>USTP01000080.1 GCA_900557695.1 uncultured Thermoanaerobacterales bacterium
ACGAGATGACGTCGAGTCTCGTGGGCTCGGAGATGTGTATAAGAGACAGGTTGCACCTTAAACCACTCGGACACCTCTCTAGGAAAAGATGAGAATAAAGAATTTAGTGGAAGCACCAAAAGCCAGTAGTGGTTTAAGGTGCAAAGATAATAAAGGCTAAGGTTTTCGAAGCAAATGAGTTAATCTCATATAAAATATTATACCACGCTGAAAATTATTTGTCCATTTATAAAAATAGTTTATAATGGATAGTGATAAAAGGTGCTGGTAAAGCAATTAAAGGAAATAAATTATGTTAACTTATAAAGACATTTGTAAAAGTGATTATTTTAAAGAAACATATGCAAAGATAGAAGAGTTGAAGAAAGATTTTCCTGTTAATCATGGTTTTGTGCATGTGAACCATGTTTTAAAAAACGCAAAAAGGCTTGCAAAACTCTTTAATTTAGATAAAAAAGATGCTCAATTATTATTGATTGCCGCTTCATTACATGATATAGGCTATTTAGATAATCGTGACAATCACCCACAAAGTGGTGCTGTTTTAGCTAAAGAATATTTAAAAGATAAGCTTCCTGAGGAAGACCTCAGTAAGGTTTGTTTAATGATTGCTTCGCACGGGGGCAAACATAAAGATGATTATCAAAACTTATGTTGTATTTGCATGATTTTGGCAGATAAGTTAGACTTTATAGCTAGTAGATACGATAAAGAAAAAATTTACGATAGGCATAAAATATATTTAACCATAAAAGCAACTGAAATTGTTAAATGTAAAAATTATTATCAGTTAGTAATTAAAACTACAAATAAAAGTTTATTTTCAAGCATAAGCGAGCATCATTTTTTCCAGAAACTACAAGATGTGTTAAATAAAATTTACGAGTATGCTGGCATAAGAATCGAAATAGATATAAAACAAATATAAAGTTTTATTTTTGCTTAACAAAATAGGTTTTGTGTGATATAATTCAAGTAATCACTAAAAAGGAGAAAAACACATGAACAAATATAAAGGAACTAGAACAGAAGAGAATTTGAAAGCAGCATTTGCTGGGGAATCACAAGCCAGAAATAAATATACATATTTTGCGTCTGTTGCAAAAAAAGAAGGATTTGAACAAATTGCAGAAATCTTTCTAAGAACAGCAGATAATGAAAAAGAGCATGCTAAAATGTGGTTTAAAGAGCTTGGTGAGCTTGGCAACACTGCTAGTAACTTAGAAGCTGCAGCTGCTGGCGAAAACTATGAGTGGACAGACATGTATGAAGAGTTTGCAAAGGTTGCAGAAGAAGAGGGCTTTAAAGACCTAGCGGAAAAGTTTAGAGGCGTTGGTGCTATTGAAAAGATGCACGAGGAAAGATATAGAGCGCTTCTAAAAAATGTTGAAACAAAAAAAGTTTTTGAGAAGTCAACTGTTACCATTTGGGAATGTAGAAATTGTGGGCATATAGTTGTTGGCACAAAAGCTCCAGAGGTTTGCCCAGTTTGTGCGCATCCTCAAAGTTTCTTTGAAGTAAGAAAAGAAAATTATTAGTACAAATGATTAAAAAATACCAAAACATCGTGTTTTGGTATTTTTTTTGCGCAATTTTTTAATAATTTTGCGCATTTTGCACACATTTACAAAAAATAATTGGCGAAAAATTAAAATAATGTGATAAATTGTTGTGATAATTTTATCTAAATGTGTTATATTAAAAATAAGAAAGTTTTGTATTTAGGAGATAATTATGCCAAAAGATTATTATTCGTCAAAAGAGTATTTCAACAAGCTTGATAAATATTTTAGGTCAGCAAACTACTTGTCGGTAGCTCAGTTATATTTGCTTGAAAACCCACTTATGCGCGACCATGAGTTGTGCTTGAGTGACATAAAGAAAAAACTTGTGGGGCATTGGGGAACTGTTCCTGGGCAAAACTTCGTTTATGCTCACTGCAATAGAGTGATAAAAAAATACGATCTAGACATGATACTTTTATCAGGCCCTGGTCATGGTGGAAACTTCTTTGTGGCAAACAGCTATTTAGAGGGAACCTATAGTGAATACTATCCAAATATTTCGCAAGATCACGATGGCATGGCAAGGCTTTGCAAGCACTTTTCTTTTCCTGGAGGAATTGGTTCGCATGTTGTTCCAGAATTGCCTGGTTCTATAAATGAGGGAGGGGAGCTTGGGTATAGCTTAGCCCACGGATATGGGGCGATTTTCGACAACCCTAATTTAATTGCAACAGTGATTATTGGGGATGGCGAGGCTGAAACGGGGCCCCTTGCAACTTCATGGCACAGCAATAAATTTATAAACGCCAAGCGTGATGGAGCTGTTTTGCCAATTCTTCATCTTAATGGTTATAAGATAAATAACCCAACTCTTCTTTCAAGGCTACCAAAAGAAACGCTTGAAAAGTTGTTTGAAGGCTATGGCTATAAACCATATTTTGTTGAAGGGAATGATCCAATGCAAATGCATGCTAAAATGGCAAGTGCAATGGATAAATGTATTGAAGATATTTTTTATATTCAAACTCAAGCAAGGCAAGACAAAAAGTGTAGCAGGGCTTGGCCAATGATAGTTTTAAGAACGCCTAAGGGTTGGACAGGGCCTAAAATTGTAGATGGTAAAATAATTGAGGGCAGTTTTAGAGCTCATCAAATTCCAATCACTGTAGACAGTGAAGAAAAACTGCAAATGTTGAAAAATTGGCTTGAAAGTTATGGCCCAAATGAGTTGTTTGATGAAAATTATAAGCTAAAACCAGAAATTGCAGAGATTTTACCAAAAGGCAATAGAAGAATATCTGCAAATCCATATGCAAATGGTGGGCTTTTATTAAAAGAGCTTATAACGCCAAATATTGAAGATTATCAGGTCGAGTTTAAAGGGCACGGAACAGTAAGGGCGCAAGATATGCTTGAACTTGGTGGATACATAAGAGATGTGTTTAAACTAAATGCAAAGAATAAAAACTACAGAATTTTTAGCCCAGACGAAGCAATGAGCAATAGACTTTATAAAGCGTTTGAGGCAGAGAATCGAATGTTTAATGCTGAAATACTTCCTACAGACGATAAACTTTCTAGCACTGGCAGGATAATGGACTCATACCTTTCCGAGCATATGTGCGAAGGTTGGCTTGAGGGCTATTTGCTAACGGGAAGGCATGGCATGTTTAATAGTTACGAGGCTTTTATCAGAGTTGTAGATAGTATGGTGGCTCAGCATGCAAAGTGGCTTAAGGTTTGTAATGAAATAGAGTGGAGAAAACCTATATCATCACTAAACTTAATTTTAACTAGCAATGTTTGGCAACAAGATCATAACGGTTTTACTCATCAAGACCCTGGCTTTTTAGACCATATAGTAAATAAAAAGGCGGATGTTGTTCGCATCTACCTTCCACCAGACGCAAATTGTTTGCTTTCATGCTATGACCATTGTGCGAAAAGCAAGAATTATGTTAACATTATTGTAGCATCAAAGCATCCATCTTTCCAATGGCTTACTATGAAAGAGGCTAAAGAGCACTGCAAAAAGGGAGCAAGTGAATGGAAGTGGGCAGGTCTTAACGATACTAAAAACCCAGATGTTGTTATTGCTTGCTGTGGGGATACGCCAACGCTCGAGGCTTTAGCAACTGTTTCGCTAATAAAAGAATATTTGCCAAAGCTTAACGTTAGGTTTGTTAATGTTGTAGACCTTATGAAACTTGTTTCTAGTGAAACCCATCCTCATGGGCTAACAGACAGCGAGTATAATAAACTTTTCACTAAAGACAAGCCTATCATATTTAATTTTCATGGCTACCCTCAGCTAATTCATCAACTTGTTTATAAAAGAGAAAATCAAAACATTCATGTTTCTGGTTACACCGAGGAGGGAACAATAACCACCTCCTTTGATATGCGAGTTAAAAACTGCATTGACAGGTTCCATTTGATGAAAAAACTTGTTAAATATATTGATATTCCTACAAAAGACAGGGAAAGAATAGAAAAAGCTATGAATGAAAAGCTTAAAAAGCATAGTGAGTATATTGTTGAATATGGCGTTGATATGCCTGAAATAGCAAATTGGAACTGGAATAATTAAATTTTGAAATTTTATTTGTAAAAAAACCGCAATTATAAAT
>USTP01000081.1 GCA_900557695.1 uncultured Thermoanaerobacterales bacterium
GAGATGACGTCGAGTCTCGTGGGCTCGGAGATGTGTATAAGAGACAGGATGTTTACCCTCTTCATGATAGCAGGCTAATTGGCTATTATGAAACAGGAAAGATGGTTCCAGAAGGAAGCAGAACAGCAGAAACAAGCGTTATTGTTGATAGCGTTGAAAATTGTTACGACTTTTTTAATGCGGTAACAAAAGGTATGCCAAGCACTCAAAAAGCTGTTAGCGTGGCAGGGAATAATTGCTTAAGAAAAGCAAATTATTTCATAAAAAATGGAACAAGTATTGAGCATATTTTAGAGATAGTGGGCACTAAAAGTGAGTATGAAGAAAACATGCTTATTTACGGCGGTATTATGTCTGGCATAGCACAGGAAACGCTAGATATTTCGGCAACTTTAACGGCTTCTTCTATTCTTTTTGTTGATAGTGATGAGTATACAAAAGATGCGGAAACTGCATGTATAAATTGTGGTAGATGTGTGGCTTGTTGTCCAGTTCGGCTTCATGTTAAAAACCTTGACGATGCTATTATTGACAGAAATTATAATAGGGCAAAAAAACTTGGAATAGAGGCTTGCATTGGTTGCGGGGCTTGTAGCTATGTTTGCCCTGCAAAAAGATATTTGGCGCAAAGAATAAGTTTTGCTAAAGACATTGTGCTTGGGCGCCGTGGGAAAAGGCCAGATAGTAGCGAGTATGTTTTGGTAGAGGGTGAGGATATTAGAAAAACAAGAGGGCATGCTCCAGATAATTTGGTTGCGGTTTCTAAAGATGGTTCTAGAGAGGTTTCAGAAGTTGAGAAGATGCTCTACGAACTAAGCGTAAAAAGTAAAGACGAAGCAATGCAATCTAATGTAAAAAACGCCAGCGGAGGTAATAAAAATGAACAATAAATTGCTTGTTACCCCAGTTCCGCACATAACAAAAGCATATTCAACAAATATGCTAATGTTTGCCATGCTTATTGCGCTTGTGCCTACTGCCATCTCTGGCGTTGTAACTTTTGGCGTTAGGGCGCTATACATTATTCTAATTTCAATGGCAAGTTCGTATATTTTTGAGGTTCTTTTCAAACTTATTGTTAACCGCAAGGTAGATTATCTAGACTTGTCAAGTTTAGTTACAGGGTTTGTTTTAGCTCTTACATTGCCTGTAAACGCTCCGCTTTACTTTCCAGTTATTGGTGCGTTTATAGCGGTTGTTGTGTTTAAGGGCTTTTTTGGCGGTATAGGTAAAAATATTTTCAACCCAGCTGCGGCGGCAAGAGTGGTTCTTGGAATTATGTTTTCTTCGCTCACGCTTTCACTGTTTGCGGGAACAGGGTTAGAAGGGAATGTTGCTTCTCCACTTTCATATTTCATGCTTGGCGACTATGCGTCTATAACAATTCGTTCGCTATTTTTTGGCACAGCTCCAGGCGCTATTGGAACGGTTAGTATTATTTGCATTTTGATTAGTGGCATAATTCTTATGTGCTTTGGTATAACCGACTTTATTATTCCTGTTTGCTCGCTTATAACTTTCATTATAACCGTGTGGATAGGAAAAGGGGCGGTTGCAATTGTTCCGTTTGCTTTTTCAGGTAGTTTCTTGTTTGCAAGCATGTTTATGCTTCCTGATCCAACTTCTTCTCCTAACACTGTTTGGGGAAAGTTGGTTTATGGCTTGCTGTTTGGCTTAATTGCGGGCTTGTTTAGGGTTTACTTTGTTTTAGGGGAAACCTCGGTGTTTGTTGCAATACTAATAGTTAATATGCTGTCTGGGCTGCTTGATAAAATATTTGCGCCTCGTCCGCTTGGCATAAGGAGGAGAGCATAATGGGAAGAAACAATCCAATAAATTCAGTTTACTTAATTGCTTTGGCGTGCACTTCACTAATTTTATATGTCAACTCGCTATACACGGCCCTTATTTATGGGCTTGTTACAGTTGCTGTGTTTTTGGTATCGGTTAGCATTGTGTCGATGATAGAAAAGGTGGCAGACAAGCATGTTCGTTATCTAATAGTTGCAATAATCTCGGCTGCCCTTATAACTATATTAAAAGTGGTTTGCGGGTATATAAACATTCAAGAAGTGGTTCTTGCTGGCGAGAATCTAGAAATTACAATTGTTCCTTGCCTGCTTTTGTCGATTGTTCCTATATACTTTGAAGATGCTTTTTCGGCAAGGCAGTTCTTTGCAAATAGCTTGCTTATAAGTTTTGGAACAATTTTAATGCTATTGATTTTTGGCATTTTAACTGAAATGCTTGGCTATGGAGCAATAGCAGGGGTTTCTGTTGGCTTTGATGGGTTAGAGTTTTTTGCCATGCCTTATGGCGCTTTAATGATTTTGGCAACTCTTACTATAATCTTCAACATTGTTAGAAGAACATATTTAAAGAAAACAAGAAGGTTTGAAATGCTTGTTGAGAAATACAAGATTCAAATTCGCGAAATAAAAGAGAAAAAGCATGCTTTGCCTAATAATCAAAATGCGAAGGAGGGAAAAAATGAGTGAGTTTGCTTCTGTTGCCTTAGTGGCAATCTTCTCTTCTAATGTGGTTGCAATTTCGGGGATAGGTGCAATAAGCTTGCAGTCGGAAAAAAGAAATTTTCTGTACATGCTTGTTTCTTCCATGTGCATAATTGTTTCTGTTATAATTGCAGGGCTAGCATACTTTACCGTAAATGAGTATATTCTAGCACCATTAAATGCGGAAGAACTAAAGCTGTTTGTTGTGATGCTGTTTTGTGTGTTGCTTGCGTTTGCAAGTAGGGCTATTTTAAAGGTTTCAACAAAAGAAATATTCTTTATATACGAAAAAAGTTATGGCCTGCCAATTCAAACAGCCGTTTGCATTGGAACAATGGTTCTTGTAGATTTCGCGCAAGACTTTTTAATGGTTATGTTTGAGCTTGCGATGTTCTGCGTTGGGTTTTTGCTAGTTCAACTGCTTTTCTATGCTATGTATGCAAGGCTCGACAATAGCTACACTTTAAAACCAGCAAGAAATGTGCCTGTAATGCTATATACGCTTAGCATTGTAAGCATTATTCTATATGCTATAAGGATGTTCTTTTAGGGGGCAAAAATATGTTAGTTGTTTTATTGATTATTGGTTTATTAGTTATTGCCTTTGGCTTGGTTGTTTTGTTTGCTTTTTTAACTTATAAAAAAAGGGGGCTTTCAACCGATGCAGAGTTTGTTAGAAAAATGCTCCCACTTGTAGACTGCGGAATGTGTGGCGAAAAAAACTGTAAAGAGTTTGCAAAGCGCGTGGCAGAAGGCAAAAGAGAACCAGAGGGCTGCAAACTAATTAAGCCAGAAAACTCGCAAAAAATAAAAGAATATTTTAAACCAACCTATAATCAGTCAACCAAGCTAGTTGCAATGGTTAAGTGTAAGGGTGGCTGCAGAGCGGAAGATAAATATATCTATGACGGGGCTAAAAACTGCTCTATTCAAGAAAGGCTTCACTCAGGGTCTAAGGCTTGTAAGTTTGCGTGCCTTGGCTGCGGCGATTGCGTAGAGGCATGTAGATATAGAGCTATTAAAATAAATGAGCGTGGGGTTGCCGAAGTGATAAGGGGTAGGTGCACAGGCTGTGGTCAGTGCGTTGGTGCTTGCCCAAATAACCTTATATCTATGAACAAGCTTGAACTTTCTGTTGGGGTTATTTGCAATAACCAATCGCCAGACCCTGCAATTTCTCAAAAGTGCGAGGTTGGCTGCACGCACTGTGGTAATTGCGTGAGCATCTGCCCAGTTGGGGCAATAAAAGTGGTAGACAATGTTCCCATTATCGACCCTGACAAGTGCATAGAGTGTTATAAGTGCGTTAAAGTTTGCCCAAACCATGTTATAAGTAGGTTATAACCACTAAAATAAAGGTGCGAAAAAACTATCGCACTTTTTTTATCTGTCTCTTATACACATCTGACGCTGCCGACGATCTTACGCGTGTAG
>USTP01000082.1 GCA_900557695.1 uncultured Thermoanaerobacterales bacterium
ATGTGTATAAGAGACAGATATACCACTATTTTTTGCATGTTTTTTATATTTATTTCTTTCAGTTATGGGTTTTGTAGCTAATAAAAGCGCAAATATTTGTGAGAGTAAAGTAAATAATGCGTGGATAAATTGCTTAGATAATAAAATTATAAAAGAAAAATCATATCAAGCCTATAACACCTCGGTGAATTTAGGACAAATTCTACCAAATATAACGCTTCACTATGGGAAAAAATCAATACAGGTTAAAAATCAAAACATAGATAAACTCAGTAATGTTAGAAAAGAAATCGTTTCTGGTGGAATGAAATCGCGAGTTGGAGCAATGAACTTTGCCTTCTATAACGGTTTTACGAAAGAACAAGCTATTTATTACGCGTTTCCAGAGCTAGAAACAATAATAAGCTTTATAGAAAAAGAATTATTTGTTCCAAGCGAAGATGCTAAGCTTAACTCTATAAAAAACACTGGAAACATCTATATAACAGATGCAAAAAAAGGTGTTAAAATGAATAAAAACAAACTTTTTAATGATATTTTTTACATATTCAATAATTTTTTTGAAAATTATGATATATGGGTTGAAAAGCAAGATATTATATATAATATAGATAGTAATGCATTTAAAAACAATAATATATTAAGAGGAAGCTTTAAAACTTATTATGGCTCAAGCTCAAGTTCGAGAAAGAACAACATTCGAAGAGCTTTGGCTTGTTTTGACGGAATAGTTTTAAATCCAGGAGAAACACTTAGTTTTAACTCAACTACAGGTACTAGGGGAGAAGATAATGGTTATGAGAAAGCCAAAATTATAAAGAATGGCACTTTTGTTGAAGAATTTGGGGGCGGAGTTTGTCAGGTTAGCACCACTATATATAATAGTGCGCTACTTGCAGACTTAGAAATAATAGAGGTTCATCCACACAGTTTACCAGTATCATATATAGAGCCATGTTTTGATGCTATGGTAAATAGTGGAAGTAGTGACCTTGTTATAAAAAACAATCAAGCTTATCCAATAATATTTGCCACTTGTGATAAAAATGATTATTGTTTAGTTAATATATATGGCCCAAGGAATAATTATCAAATTGTAAGAAAAAGTGAAAAAACAGAAGATTTATTACAATTTACTAGAGAAACCACAAACAACTTTTCTGCATATGGCTTTTCTAAACCACTTATGAAGGGGGAATCAAAAACTATTAGCTATGGTAAACCTGGGTATAAAGCTACGGGAACTCTAGAATACTATCAGGAAGGTGTGCTTGTGAAAACAAAGAAAATAAGGGCAAACACCTATAACCCAACAAAAGAGGTTGTTTTGGTGGGATAGAAAAAATTTATTAAAAGCAGATTTAAGGGCACGGCTAAAAGCTGTGCTTTTTTAGTGCCAGCTTTTTGTAGAGGGAAATGCTCTCAAGAAACTTTCATCTTTTGCAAGATTATCTAGCGAATGTTTTTTTGTGAATATGTATCTTTTAAGATACCTATGCTTTACTCACGCGCGCTGTAATAAAAATATTTATAATTTTTACGATTTTTACCTGGGTTAAATATAGTAAATTTTCACTTGTTTTTTTAGTTAAATTTTCTAGAAATTAAGCCCATAACAATGGGCTTAATATTTTTAAAAAGTGCCTTATTTTGTTTGACTAAATACGCCAAAAATGGTAGTATATATGCAGGTGATGAAGGTCACCTTTTGAGGTTAATTTTTCCCCAAAAAAAATTGGTCGAAAACGGGGTAAATTTTTCCTCAAATATGCTACATGAAATCGACAAAATTCATAAAATTTTAAAGTTTTATGACTTTTTTGCGGTTTTCTAGCATATTTTTGCTGTTTTGGTTTGTAAATTATGTCAAAATTCGCAAATCAAGCAGTAAATAAATTTAAAACTCGAAGAAAAAACTAAATTTAAAGGTGGAGAGAATATGAGTGCAACTAAAAACAAACAGCAGGCAACCGAGGCGAGTGATTCTAAAAAGGGTTTGAAGAAAAGTGCTAAAATTACTTTACTTGTGCTTAGCATACTATTCTTCTTGGCTGCAATTATCACGCCAATAGTTGTTTTTGCTACTCCTAGAGATGATGGAGGAGTTCAAGAAGAAATTGTTGGAGATTTCGTTTTGCGATATGATGCCAGCGCAGGATGTTACGACATTGTGCGTTATATTGGCGATGACAAGGAGGTTACGATTCCTGCAACCATAAACGAAAAGCCAATAAGAAACATTTTAAAAGATGCTTTTAATGCGGAAGATCGTGCGTCTAACCGTAATATCACAAGCATCACAATTGAAGAGGGTGTTTCAAGTATTGGCGTTAATGCGTTTAAGGGTTGTGAAGGAATAACTGAGATTGTTCTTCCTGAATCAATGATAAGCGTTGGTGAAAGAGCGTTTGAAGATTCTGGGCTTACAAAAATTTCAGTTAAAGATGCAACAACCTTGAAATTTGCTGAAGATGCTTTGGCGGGGGCTGATAGTCTAACCGTGCTTAGTATTCTTGGTGCAAGCGAACAATTAACTTCTGGAAGCCTTGATAACATTTCTGGAACAATAACGGATGTTGAACTTGGCTCGGGTGTTGAGGTTAGTGACGGTGCTTTTGATGGGCTTGATAGCGTTACAACACTAAGTGTTTATAACTATTCAAACCTAGTTGTTTCTCAAGACGCATTCAACAACTCAAACATAGAAACCTTAAATATATATTGGGCAGAAGATGTTTTAACCGAAGACTTCATGGAAAAGTTTTCTAGTTTAACAAAGCTTACAACAGTTAACCTAGACTCTAGGATAAACAAAATAAACCCTAGAGCTTTGTCTATGTTTAACACGCTAAGCTCGCTAACCATGGGCGATGGAACTGTGATTGATGTATCATCTCTACCAAATCTTTCATCTGATGTTTTGAAAGTTTATATGACCACTGATGATGAATCAAACATGAACATGACTTTAAATATCACTCATGATTCTCAAGATGCGTCTTTAGATGTTTTAACTAGAGATTTCTTAGAAAAGTTTGAATACAATAATATTTCCACTGTAAATTTAAGTGAAAACTTTACACAAATAGAAAATGGTGCCTTTTTAAGTTATTCTATTCTCAGCAAGGTAGACTTTGGCGATAACAGCAAAATTTCAATTATCGGTGACCTTGCGTTTGGTAGTGAAAGCAGTGTTACAAACCTTGCTGTTTATGGACCTACAACAAATGAAAGCACTGTTTATAAAATATTTAACTACGAATCTGGATTTTATTCACAAAGATATTCATATAATGATGAAATTTCTCTTGGTGCATATTTCTTAAACCTTAACTGGCAACTTGGTAAAGATGGAACGCCATCTTCAACAGTTCAAATTGATTTTGAACAAAAAGATGTGCCACTAGGGGATCCTATTATAAACTACCTACCAGTTGATGGTAGAGGTGGCAAGTATCTTGTTCCTGGTTATACTCTAACTGGCTGGTATACAAAAGATGGAACCAACGGAGATTGGGGTGAAGAGATTGCTAGCCAAACTATGACTATTGAATTTGGCAGAGAAACCACTCTTTACGCAAAATGGCTTGTTGGTGAGCAAACTCACTATCGCACAGAGTATTACTTGCAACAACTAAACAATGCATCTGAATATGATTTGTTCGAAACTGAAGACGACCTATTTGGAAAAACTGATGCGTTTGTTGAAGCAGAAGAGAGAGCATACACAGGCTTTACTTTGAACAAAAATATAACTGGAACTATTTCAAGTGGACATATTGCAAATGATGGTTCGCTAGTTTTAAGGTTATATTATGTAAGAAATGTATATAATGTGTTCTTTAACTTAAATGATAATGTTAATACCTGTCTCTTATACACATCTCCGAGCCCACGAGACTCGACGTCATCT
>USTP01000083.1 GCA_900557695.1 uncultured Thermoanaerobacterales bacterium
AGATGACGTCGAGTCTCGTGGGCTCGGAGATGTGTATAAGAGACAGAATTATGATTTTGTTTCTGTTACAGTTTCAAATGAAAATGGGCTTTGCTCTGGAACAAGTTTATTTTACAAATACCTTGTCGAAAATGGTTATCTAAGTTCAAGTGAAAAACTTGATGAGTTTGCTGAACTAACAAGGCGTAGCGATACATGGGAGTGGAAAAAATATAACGATACAAAAGCAGATAAACTTTCTAAACTTTTAAATGCTACAAGTAGGCAAAAATACATTGCAATGATGCTAGGAAAACTTAACGACTCTAGCGAGAATAAATTCAACTTTACTGAAAATGAAGAACAATTGATTTTTGATTATGAAATGAAAATGAAAAATGCTCTTGAGGCTTGTGAAAACAATTTGCAAATAGTTCTATACCAAGATATGGTGGTTGGCGTTGGCACAATTGATTATAATTATAGAAACGATATTGCAGAGTATTTAAGGAAGAAAAACTACCCTATTGATATACTTTTACTTCTTAATTTGAAAGATAAGTCTTGTTCGCTTAGAAGCATTTCAAGCGAGGCGGATGTTAATGAGTTCGCGGGTTTATTTGGTGGAGGTGGCTCTAAAAAAGCTAGTGGTTGCCCACTTACAGATGTTTTAATCGAGGCTCTTTCAGTTGATTTGTCTTTATTTACAGACGAACCTGATAACAATTAAATTCGTATAAAAAACACACCACGAAAATTTGGTGTGTTTTTATTTTTTAAATTAAACATTGGTTTAGGTGCAAAGTTCTAGAACTAGTTTATTTAAAACCATAAAGCCATTTGATGTGCACTTAACATGCCCTTCCTTGTCTATTATTAGTAAACCTAGTTTTATATATGATGCAAGTTTGTCTTTATATTTAGATAAGAAGTTTTCATTAAATTCTTTTAAATATTTATCAGTGTCTAGCCCCGCAGAAGTTCTAAGTGACAACATAACAAACTCCTCTTTCTTCTCTTCTTTTGTAAGCTCTTTTGCATATGAAACTGGTGGCTTGTTTTGCGTTTCAAGGCAAGAACAATATTTAATAGTGTCTTCAACATTTGCAAACCTTACGCCTGATATATACGAATGAGCAGCAACACCAACTCCTAAATAATCTTCCCTTTTCCAGTAAACCAGATTGTGTTTGCACATGAAGCCAGCTTTAGCAAAGTTTGAAATTTCATATCTATAATATCCGTGCTCTGTTAAAAGTTTAGCTGTTGTTTGATACATGTTTATAATGGTTTTTTCATTTGGTAAAAACTTAACACCTTTGTCTACCAGAAATTGAAGAGGTGTTCCATCTTCTACCGACAGCATATATGAAGAAACATGTGGAATGTTTAATTCAATTAAATGCATCACTGTATTTTTAACGGCGTTTAAACTTTGCCCTGGGTAGCCAAGCATTATATCTGCACTAATATTACTTATACCATTTTCTCGAATAAGTGAGATGCAGTTATCAAAGTCGTTTACAGTATGAGTTCTGCCCATGTTTTTTAAAACCGAAGCATCTACACATTGAAGACCAATACTAAACCTGTTAACCCCCGACATTATATACTCATTTATCTTTTCATTTGAAACAGAGTTTGGGTTAAGCTCCATAGTTATTTCTGCATCATTTTTAACAGTGAAAAATTTATACACAGTTTGTAAAATATCTTTTATGGTGCCTATTGGCATACTAGATGGGGTTCCGCCACCTATATATATACTAACGATACTATAGTAAGAGTTATATTCCTTTGCTCTTAACTTTATCTCTTTTTTTAAGTTTTCTATGTATCTAAACTTTTCACTATCGCTTCCCACTTTTGAAACAAAATTGCAATAGTTGCACTTGCTTGAGCAGTATGGTATGTGAATATAAAGGCTTAAATTTTTTCTCATTTTTCATCCTCGATTTTTAATATTTATGCTTGTTTTTGGTGTTTTAGAGCTAAATTTCAAGATTTTTGCAAAATTTTTGCGTTTTTTAATCAATCTTAAGAATGCTCATAAATGCCTCGCTAGGCAATTCTACTGAGCCAAGTTTTCGCATGCGCTTTTTCCCTTCCTTTTGCTTTTCAAGTAGTTTTCTTTTTCTAGTAATATCGCCACCATAGCATTTTGCCAAAACATCTTTTCTTAAAGCTTTAACTGTTTCTCTTGCAATAACCCTACCTCCTATGCAGGCTTGGATAGGTATTTCAAAAAGTTGTCTTGGAACAACCTCTTTTAGTTTTTCGGCTATCGCTCTTCCACGCTCATAGGCTTTATCTTTATGAACAATTAAACTAAGAGCATCACAAATTTCCCCATTAAGCATTATATCAAGCTTTACCATGTTGCTCTCTTTATAGCCGTTTTGTTCATAGTCTAAACTAGCGTAACCATGAGAAATGCTTTTTAGTTTATCAAAGAAATCGTAAACCACTTCGGCAAGCGGCAACTCATATGTTATTTTAACTCGCCTTTCTTCTAGATATTGAAGGTTCTCAAATATGCCTCTTTTGTTTGTGCATAAATCCATAATGCCGCCTGAATATTCTGGCGGGGTGAAAATTGATGCCTTTAGCATTGGTTCTTCAATTTTGGCTATCTCTTGCACATTTGGTAGATTGCTTGGGTTTGAAATTTCTATCATTTCCCCATTTGTTCTGTATACTTTATACGAAACACTTGGGGCTGTTGTGATTAAGTCGAGCCCAAATTCTCTTTCAAGCCTTTCGCTGATTATATCCATGTGAAGCAAACCTAAAAAACCACATCTAAACCCATATCCAAGTGCTGAGGAAGTTTCTGGAGTGTAGACAAGCGAAGCGTCCGATAGTTTAAGCTTTTCAAGAGCGTCTTTTAAAAGATTATATTTATCGCCCTCAACAGGGAAAATTCCGCTGTAAACCACAGGCATTACTTTCTTATATCCTGGAAGAGGTTCACTTTCTCTGCCAACCTCGGTTATAGTGTCGCCAACATGTATATCAGACACCGTTTTGATGCTTGCTGAAATATACCCAACATCTCCAGCTTTTAACACTCCTTTTTCAGTTGGTTTAGGTGTGAAAACTCCAACCTCAACAACTTCAAAAGTTTTATTTGTTTGTATCATTTTTATTTTTGTTCCAGCTTTAACGGTTCCGTTTTTTATTCTAACTAAGCATATGGCACCCTTATAATTGTCGTAATAGCTATCGAAAATTAGCGCTTGTAAAGGCGCCAAACTATCACCCTTAGGGGCTGGTATTTTGTCTATTATAACATCTAAAACTTGCCCAACGTTTAGCCCCGTTTTTGCAGAAATCAACGGAGCGTAGCTCGTGTCTAGACCAATAATGTCTTCAATTTCAGCTTTAACTTCATTTGGTCTAGCGCTAGGCAAATCTATTTTATTTATAACTGGAAAAATAAAAAGGTCGTTTTCTAAAGCTAAATACACATTTGCAAGGGTTTGGGCTTCAACCCCTTGGCTTGCGTCAACTACAAGAACAGCACCCTCGCAAGCAGCAAGAGAACGGCTTACTTCATAAGTAAAGTCTACATGGCCAGGAGTGTCGATTAAATTTAGAGTATACTCTTTATCGCCCTTTTTATATCTCATGGTAACTGGGGTTAATTTAATTGTTATTCCGCGTTCCCGCTCAAGGTCCATAGAATCAAGAAGCTGGTCTTTGGTTTCCCTTGCGCTAACAGTTCCTGTTATTTCCATAAACCTATCTGCTAGCGTGCTTTTACCATGGTCTATATGCGCTATAATCGAGAAATTCCTAATATTTTCAAGTTCGTTTGACATATGCTCTCCCAAATAATAGTAAGTTTAATTTTTTCTTATAAAACAAGTCTACAATAATTTCTGTCTCTTATACACATCTCCGAGCCCACGAGACTCGACGTCATCTC
>USTP01000084.1 GCA_900557695.1 uncultured Thermoanaerobacterales bacterium
GAAATGCGTAGATATTAGGAGGAACACCAGTGGCGAAGGCGGCTTACTGGACGGTGACTGACGCTGAGGCTCGAAAGCGTGGGGAGCAAACAGGATTAGATACCCTGGTAGTCCACGCCCTAAACGATGATTACTAGATGTTGGTGGTATCGACTCCATCAGTATCGTAGCTAACGCATTAAGTAATCCGCCTGAGTAGTACGGCCGCAAGGTTGAAACTCAAAGAAATTGACGGGGACCCGCACAAGCAGAGGAGCATGCTGTTTAATTCGATGCAACGCGAAGAACCTTACCAAGACTTGACATCCAATGAATGCCATAGAAATATGTCAGTTTAGCAATAAACATTGAGACAGGTGGTGCATGGTTGTCGTCAGCTCGTGTCGTGAGATGTTCGGTTAAGTCCGGTAACGAGCGCAACCCTTATTACTAGTTGCCAATATTAAGTTAGGAACTCTAGTAAGACTGCCGTGGATAACACGGAGGAAGGTGGGGATGACGTCAAATCATCATGCCCCTTACGTCTTGGGCTACAGGCGTGCTACAATGGCCACTACAAAGAGAGGCAATATCGTAAGGTGGAGCAAATCTCAAAAAGGTGGTCTCAGTTCGGATTGTGGGCTGCAACCCGCCCACATGAAGCTGGATTTGCTAGTAATCCCGAATCAGAATGTCGGGGTGAATCCGTTCCCGGGTCTTGTACACACCGCCCGTCACGCCATGGGAGTCGGGAGCACTCGAAACCGGTGTCCTAACCCGCAAGGGAGGGAGCCGTCTAAGGTGAGACTGATGACTGGGGTGAAGTCGTAACAAGGTAGCCGTACGAGAACGTGCGGCTGGATCACCTCCTTTAAAGGAGTAGTGTAATTCACTACATCTTGTCGATGAGTAGATTGGTAACAATCTGCAATAAAATTTTTGAATTTACAACTTTATAGGTTTTAACTTATAAACTTGTAGACTTTGTTAATCAGTAAACATAACAAAGTATAAATTAACCGAGAAACAAGAATATACTCTCTTACATATCACTTTAAAAGTTAATTTGACCAAGGTTTTAACCTTGGTCTTTTTTTGTTATTTTTCGTTATTGACTTTTGTTTTTTCCAAGACTATAATTGATTTATAATAATTGTGAAGGGGAGAGGCTATGAATAGTTTTGAGCTAAAGCAACAACACAACATGAAGCTTTTAAATGATAAAATTCGTGAGGAAATGCTTAAAAGAGCAAAAACAAAAAAAAGTGATTATGATAAAGTTGCGTCTTTATGTAAAGACTTTTTAACCTATGAATATGACTACAGTGTTTTAATGCCCCAAGATGGAAGCGGGGAACCAAGGATACAGAAGGAAAAGAGTTTTTCGTATAACGGAGAAACATACTACTCTGGAACTGTTCGTATGATCGACCCTGATCCAAAACACCACCTTGCGCTTTCTCCTAGTATTCATGCTTTAAAAATGGGAACCTGTGCTAGCTTTTCTAGAGAGCTAGAGTGGTTTGCTAAAGAATTGAAACTTAAATATGAAATAGTTGATACTCGTGCCGTATGCTATGATAATTTTTCAAGCAGAACCGAAAAACCAATTTTAAGAGATATGCTTCATAGATATATTGTGTTGTTTTTAGATGGCATGAAATATAAAATAGATATTGCAGGTGCATTGATGGCAAAAGATTACAAAAGTAAACATCAAGACTCAAAAATTAGTGCTGGCGATTTTGTTTTAGTAGATGAAGATTCTAAAAATCCTTTTGACCAATTAAAACAAACAAATGAAGAACCAAATTCAAATTAGGAGAGGGGTTATATGTATAAGTTTGATGGCTTTGATGATGCAGAGATTGTTAGATTGGCTGTATATAAAAATGGAAAACGTGTAAAAGATAAAGTTGTTAATCTTTATGAGGTTTCTCCTGACGAATTTGTTGATATTATGGCACTTATTCCAGAAAGCGAGGTAACTAAAGAACTTGCCTACGTTATAAATGATGTTATAAAAGACAAAGTTGAATACTCAAGAGAAAGTTTCCGTTCTGTTACGATGATGAGGATTGCGGGGCGAAGTTTAATTGGGAAAGCTGTAAGGAAAAGGTTAGCCTTGCGAGCAGACGAGGCTATAAACAAAACCCAATTAAAAACTTTAAGTGGTAATGATGATATTATGTATCATGATACTGTAATATATTTAGATGTTAATAATAATAATGAAGTAACTGAAATTGAGGCATATTTTGAAGCGTTTGACGAAATTGTTTATAATACAAGCATCAATAAACTTAACGAAAAAGAACAAATTGGGCTGCTAAGCCTTATGAGCCCAAAAGTTATTAGTGACCCTAAGCTTTTAGAGGCGTTTAGTAAAGATGAATTAACTACTTCTGCATGGAGCAATGTTGTTGGCGCAGGGGATGAAAGCAGTATTGGGTTTTATCACAGGGATGTAGATATGCAAGCGGTTATGGATAATATGAAAAATTTAAAACCTAATTTATATAACTATGTGTGTGATAGAATACTTGCTGGACCAGAACCTGGCAGTGATGAATGATAAAAATTGTAATAAAAAAACTGTAAGAAATTCTTACAGTTTTTTTATTAGTTTTACAAACCAACAACGTGTTTGAAGCCCTCCCAGATTCCAACGAAGAACTCCTTGATGCCGTTAAAGAACCCGTCTGAAAAAGTGCTTCTCAATAATTTAATACCATAACCTTCGTAAGCAAATAGGAAGTAGATTGTGAATATAACGCAAAGAATTGCTATTATATACCAAATTATTTTAAAAATTAGTTTTATCATGGAAGTAATCTCCTTTTTTCCTATTTATCTTTAGTGATTTCATTATAACACACATATTTAAATTTGAAAAGACTTTTTATAAAATTAAAAGTCGAATTCAAATTTGCGCTTAGGTTTAGAGGCTGCTTTTCTCTTTTCGATAAAGCCCTGCCTATATTTAATTCGGTTAAATTTATACTTATTTATTAAGGTTACTTGTTTATCGGTTGGCATGAATCTTGATGCACGATGATCTGAGTTGATGCGGCTCTTTTCAAGCAGGATAGGGTAGGCACTTGGGAGTGCGAGCTTTGGGAAATAAAGCTTAACAACTCTACCTTTTTGATTAGGAACATCACTTTTATTGCCAACCAGCATAGCGTCACTAACATCTACTGCCCTTGTAACACTTGGTGCAACTTTAGCAGAAGCTTTGCTAGATGATGGCTTTATGTTTGGCTTGTAGGATAAAACAACTTTTCTTATCATAAAACTTTCATACATCTCTTTTAAAGTGATAAGTTCATCGTTCTTTTCCATATGAATATTTATGTTTTCAAGATTTTTATAGAGTTCTGGGTCGAACCTACCAAGAACATCTTCATCGGATAACCTTACAAACATATAGTCGCGGTTACTAATAAAATAACAAAGCTCATCTTTTTTGTTTTCCTTTTTTACAATTAAACAATAGTAGCAATTCATGTAGTTTTCAACTATAGAAGGTATGTCTTCAGGAGTGTATAAGCTAAAGAAGTCTTTTAAAAATGTTTTTGATAAAAATTCATATGATTTATATTCTGAAAAATAAAATTCAATAAAAGACATTGGAACCCATCTTCTTTTATAAAGCTCGTAATATTTTTTTAAGGCTTCATGAGTAATAAAGTTTGCAATGCTTGAATTTCTTTGAGAGGCAAGCAAAGATTCTTCGCTATCATCAATAATGTCAAATATTTCTTCTTGAGGCATAGTGGCTCCTTTTATATTGATAATATAAGCATATATTTCAATATATATCTGTCTCTTATACACATCTGACGCTGCCGACGATCTTACGCG
>USTP01000085.1 GCA_900557695.1 uncultured Thermoanaerobacterales bacterium
TCTACACGCGTAAGATCGTCGGCAGCGTCAGATGTGTATAAGAGACAGGTTTCGCATTTCGGCAACAACGGTTACATTTTTCCTCAAAACACATCCCCCTAGGCCTTTTAATTATGGGCATACGCCTTATTTTTTATTCAACCTAATATCCAACCGTTGGAAGAGGTCTTGCATTCATTTTTTCTTTTGAAAGAGCCCCTATTTCTCCCCTAATGTCTAGCTCTTTCATGTGTTCATCTGTAAAAACTATTCCCTTATTTATAATATTTCTCCCAAACCTATCTCGAACATTCTCAATTGTTTCTTCAAGTTTAACAAGCTTATCTCTTTTGCTTTGCTTCCCGCAAAAATCTAGTTGCTCACTGTTTGTGAAATCGCAAACGCTTATACCAAGTCCACGAACCAGCCCCTCTCCCCATGAAAAGTTCTTTTTAAATAGTTCGTATGCCGCGCCTGCAATCTCACTGCTAAGCCCAGAAGCATGGTCCAACTTTTTCATTCTGATTTTGCTCTCTAAATTGTTATTAGTTATTGTTAAACAAACTGTTCTTGCTAGCTTAAACCCGTCATGCTTCATTCTAGAGCAAACGCTTTCGGCAAGCAAAGTTAGAAGTGCATAAACATCGTCATCCGTTTTTATATCTCTATAATAGGTAAGGCTATTGCCCACCGACTTTATTTCGTCTCTTTCTTCATATTTTCTAACAGGGTCTTGGTCTTGCCCGCAAGCATAGCTTTTTAGCACCTCTCCCCACTTGCCTAGCTTGCTAACTAAAATAGCTTTACTACAAACGGCAAGTTCGCCAATTGTTTTAATATTTAGTTTTTGCAACTTTTCCTTCGTTGCCCTCCCAACATACAAAAGGTCGCTAGCTGGCAGCTTCCAAACCATACTTTTATAATTCTCTTTATTTATAACAGTTATTGCATCTGGTTTTTTTATGTCTGAGCCTAGCTTTGCAAAAACCTTGTTAAAGCTCACCCCTATCGACACAGTTAACCCAATCTCTTCTTTAACCCGCCTTCTTATCTCATCTGCAATCTTATAGGCATCCCCACCACACTTTGGAGATGATGTAACATCTAGCCACGCCTCGTCTATGCCAAAGGGCTCTACCATATCGGTATACTCTAAATAAATTCTTCTAACAGCCCTTGAATATTTTAAATACATGTCATGCCTTGCTGGCACACATTTTAAATTGGGGCAAAGTTTTTCTGCCTCAAAAAGCACCATGCCTGTTTTCACACCCATTTTCTTCGCAAGCATATTTTTTGCCAAAACAATACCATGCCTATCTTCCTTTCTACCACAAACAACAACAGGAAAACCATCTAACTCTGGGTTTAACAAACACTCTACCGATGCATAAAAATTATTTAAATCTGAATGAAGTATCGCTCTCATATTTTTTATTATATTCAAACATATGTTTGAAATCAAGCATTTTTTATCTTTTTGTGCAATTTTTTATTTCAAAATAACCCATGCAAAAAAGTAAAAAATTATAATTGTAATTAAAAAGATTTCCTTTTTTAAAAGCGGTATGTTATAATTAACTAAAAGTTGGAGGTTTTCTAATGGAACAATATGTTGCAAACTCGTTTGATATAAACTATGCTTCTGCTTGGAGCCAAGACCAAGGGGGTTTTTCTTCAGGGCTTGCTCAAAACCTGCTAGAGTATGTAAAGAAAAATAACATTGAAGCTAAGTCATGCCTTGATATTTGTAGCGGAACAGGTGAATTTTTAAGTTATTTTGCCAAAAATGGCTACACTTGCTACGGAACAGAAGTTGCCAAAAGCATGGTAGACTATTCAAAGGCAAAATTCCCAAACATTAACTTTGAAGTAACCAAAAATGTTAATGAAATTCCTTTCAAAGGCAAGTTTGATATTATAACTTGCAACCACGATATGATTAACACTCAGGAGCGTTTCTCTCAGTGGCAAGAATTGTTTAAAAATGTCTACTCTTCCCTAAATAAAAACGGCATCTTTATGTTCGACTACTACACAAAGAAAAAACTCGAAAACTGGAATGAAATAACCTTTGAAGAAAGCGAAGATATGGACCATGTTCGCTTTATTAAAAAAGGGATGGATAATAAGTGTATCATAAACGAAACCTACTATATTAAGAACAATGAAGGGCTTTACAACAAAACTTTTGATATACTTGTAGAAGCTTATTTTGAAAATAGCGAGATTTTGGAAGCGCTAAAAAAAGCTGGTTTTAAAACAGTTCAATTTTCATCTTTCTCTCTAGATCCTGTTGCAGACATTGAATCGCGCAATCGTTTGCATGTTATTGCAAGAAAATAAAAATTAAAGCCTGGGTTAAACCTAGGCTTTATTTTTTATTTGTTAATTTAGGCTCATTTTTTCTATTGCACTATATAGCGATTCCATAGTGTTTGCTAAATTCAAATAATAGCACCTTCCCTCATACTTGCCGTTAACCTTTCTAATGATATTAACCCCACTAAAGTCTTTATTAACCTCAATTAAAAGGGCTTCAAAGTTCATTTCATTATGCCAATGCTCACAGGGAAAATCAAGCTCAATAAATAGCCCCGTTTGTTTTTTCTCTCTTGTGAGTTTATCTATACTAACGCCAAAAGCTGGCATTTCATTTGAATTCTCTGTAACTTTACAAAGCTCTTTTATCACAAGTTCAAACTTATCATCCCCTCTTTGAAGGGTAAACTCCTCGCCCTCTTTTATTATAATTATGCTTGATGCTTCTTTGAAACTATCACATATATTTATAGATTCCATAATTCCCCCCTGAGTAAGTAATAAAAAGCAACAAATCAGTTTAAATAATGTCATATTCTCTCCACTAATATTAACTATTATTTGTTGTTTGTGCAAGAAAAATACACACCTTTTCAAAATGGCGTGCATTTTAGATTTTATCTTGAATTTGCTGTATAGCATAAGCACAAGTTTCCTGGACCGCCATGTGCCCCTACTATAACCCCAAGGTATTCAATTTTAATTTTAACATCTTTAAACCTTTCGTCTTTTAAAATCTCGTTTTTAATTGCCAAGGCATCTTCTTCTTTATCTCCGTGGAGTATGTAAACATACTCGCTTTCTTTGTTATAATTTTCTTTAAACATTTCAACAAGTCTGCTCATTGCCTTTTTCCTAGATATAACTTTTTGCCTAACGGCAAATTTACCCTCGTTATTAACATAGATTATTGGCTTTATATTTAAAATGGTTCCAAGCAGCGCCATTATCTTAGAAAGTCTACCGCTTTTTGCAAGAGTCTTCATATCCTCTGGAGTAAAGTTTAAAGATATTCGCATTTTTAAATCATTTGCATAGTCTACAAGATCTTGTATTTTTAACCCCTCTTTCGCTTTTTTCATAACCTCGTAAAGAAGTATGGCTTGAGCACCCGAACCAGTTAGTGTGTCTACCACATAAACTTTATTTTCGCTAACCTTGTTTATCTTCTCTGCAGCATCTTTAGCACTTTTATAAGTTCCGCTTATTTCGCTATCAAAGCCAAGATGCAAAACATCTCCCTCTTTCACAATTTCTTTAAAATATTCTTCAAACTCATATTCGTTTATTAAACTTGTTTTAAAAGTGTTCCCTTTCCTTATGGCATCGTAAAACTCTTTAAGCGTTAGGTTTGGATTTTCTTCATTGGTTGTTTCATTTCTATAACTTAAAGAAATATGTTTAACACCCATTTTATCTAGTTCTTCTAAGGGTATATCACAGGTATTCTCTACCGAAAAAATTATTTTGTTCATACTTACTCCTATTTAATTGTATTAAACTATCTGTCTCTTATACACATCTCCGAGCCCACGAGACTC
>USTP01000086.1 GCA_900557695.1 uncultured Thermoanaerobacterales bacterium
ACGAGATGACGTCGAGTCTCGTGGGCTCGGAGATGTGTATAAGAGACAGCTCAAACGATAACGCTATAAAGACTGACGAAAAAGTAACCATACAACAAGAAAAAAATAATGAGAACAAAAAGAAGCCATCTTTTTTCAAGCGAATTATTTTCTTTTTGCTACTTATAATATTTTCTCCATTTCTAATAATTGGTTTTATAATCAAGAAAATAGCAAAAAGAGTAAAGCGAAAGAAGTGGGAGAAAGATGGGCTTAGAGGTAAACTACTTCTTCTAAACAGTGATATTTCAGACATAGACATAATGGAAGGTTATGAGTTTGAAAACTATTTAAAAACATTGTTTTTCTATGAGGGTTATGTAACTGAGGTAACAAGTAAAGCCAAAGATTTTGGAGCGGATATTATTTTAACTAAAGCCAATGAAAAAATTGTTGTTCAAGCCAAAAGGTATAATAAAAGTGTTGGGGCAAAAAGTGTGCAAGAAATTATTGGCGGAGCAAAACACTATAATGCCACCGATGCCATGGTTGTTACAAATTCTCACTTTACTTCCGCCGCCGAAACCATAGCAAAAGAAAATAATATTAGACTTATCGACAGGGAAGAACTTATTGAAATCTACATTAAAGTAAAAAAGCAACTTCAACTTTCAACCAAAGAGAGTGAACTTGTTGACAAAAAAGATATAGATTTGGCAGAAAAATTTCCATATATGATATAAAATTTAATTTAAATTTTTAGATAACGGTGCGTAATTTCGTATAATTTGGCTAATTTTTATTTTCACTGAGTAAATTATTAAAAGAACGCATAAACTAGCCTTGAGGTATAAATATGTTTGAACTGACTATCAGTACTTGCAAGGCTAAGGCAAAAGATATAACATTTATTTTAAGCAAGTTAAGACCTAAATTTAAAAGCATGAAAGGTATAATTGTTTGTGAAGAGTTTGACGGAAGGGTTTATCTTGCATTAGCGGTTAATGAAGACAAGAAAGATTATGCTTTGAGCCTAATTTTTGATGCCGTTGCCGAAGCTATTATTCGCGACTATAAGGAAGAGTATTTATTAGAAAATTTAAAAATAAAACTAAATAGCAACATGGTTTTAAAAGCATTTGCTAGAGCTTTAACTATGTTTGATAAGGCTAGTGATAAAGAGATAATAAAAAAATACCTTAAACCAAGCGGAGAAATACTTATTGATAGTTTGTTTCACTTTAGACTTTGGGAGCTTGAAAAACGCTGGCAAGACATTGTTTTGCTAGTAATAGAAAATTCTTCATATTTGCTAGCAAACGGAACGCTTATGGAGCTTATGCGTTTTTTAATTATGACAAGTGAAACAGAAACTGGGGAGGTTCACATGCATGAGCGCGCGGGTGTTGTTTATGCAGAAAGCGTAGAGGGAACAGAAATTTTTAAACTTAACTATAAGGGTAAAGATGATAATGTAAAAATAAGTGTTGCAAATGAACTTATAAGTTTAGCACCAGAAAAGATTATTTTGCATAGTGATATAATAGATAAAGACTTAACTAGTTTTATAGCATCACTTTTTGATGGGAAAGTGAGTATAATAAAATAAACAAATTTTGTTTTAATTAAAAGATTGACAATATCGTTTTTCAGGATTATAATCATTTTAGTTTGAATAAAATAAGGAACAAGTAGATTTATTTTCCCCTTAAGAGAGTGTGCCTTTTGGCTGAGAGGGCGCATAGGAAGGAGATAAATTGAAACCACCCTTGGGTTAATTTTATTCAAGTGGTAAAGAGTGGCTGAAAGATGTTTTTCAGCAAGTAAGGTGGAACCGCGGAAAGATTTTTCGCCCTTACATTTAAACAAGTTGCATAAACTATTGTTTAAGTGTAGGGGCTTTTTATATGTGGTTTATGCAAGTAAATTAAAAGTAAAAAGGGGAGAAATTATGAAAATTAAACTTAGAGATGAAGAAAGAGAATATAAAAAAGGTGTTAGCGTTTTAGACATTGCTTCTAGCATTTCAGAGGGGCTTGCAAGAACAGCTGTTTGCGGAAAAGTAAATGGAAAACTTGTAGACCTTTCTTATAAATTAGAGGATGATGCCGAAGTTCAAATCTTAACAAGTAAAGATGCAGAGGCTAAAATGGTTATGCGCCATACAACGGCTCATGTTTTGGCTCAGGCTGTGAAGTCGATTTATCCTAATGCAAAATTATCTATCGGTCCTGCAACAAATGATGGCTTTTATTATGATTTTGAGTTTAAAACCCCTATAAACAATGATGATCTTGCCAAAATTGAAGCTGAAATGAAAAAGATTATAAAAGCAAATTTTGAAATTAAAAGAGAAGTTGTTTCAAAAGAAAAGGCTTTAAAGTGGGCTAAAGAGGAGAAAGAGCCATATAAGATAGAACTTGTAAACGCCGTGCCAGACGGGGAAGAAATTTCTATGTACACTCAGGGCGATTTTACTGATGTTTGCCGTGGTCCGCACCTTCGTTCTACTGGGGCTATAAAAGCTTTTAAACTAACTAAGCTTGCTGGTGCCTATTGGAGAGGCGATGAAAAGAATAAAATGCTAACTAGAATTTATGGCGTGGTGTTTGATAAGGCAAGTGAAATGGACGCCTACTTTAAAATGGTGGAAGAAGCGGAAAAGCGTGACCACAGGAAACTGGGCCCACAGCTAGACTTGTTTATGTTTCATGAAACTGCCCCAGGTATGCCATATTGGCTTCCAAAGGGCTGGAAAATGTTTAACATACTTCTAAACTTTTGGCGTGAAGTTCATGAGGAGAACGGATATCTAGAAATATCTGCACCTATTATAAATAATGTTTCATTATGGAAAACTAGCGGACATTGGGACCACTATAGGGAAGATATGTTTAAAGTTGCCCCAGAGAATGCAAAAGGTGAAATTGAAAATGCCATTAAACCTATGAACTGTCCAAACGCAATGCTAATATTTAAAAACAAGGTTAGAAGCTACCGTGATTTGCCACTAAGGATTAGTGACTGCGATATCCTTCACCGCGATGAAAAGAGTGGAACTCTTCATGGGCTTCTTCGCGTTCGTTCATTTAGGCAGGATGATTCGCATAACTTTATTCGTTTTGACCAAATTAAGAGCGAGTTTACTCATCTTTTTGATTTGGCAGATAGTTTTTATAAAATATTTGGAATAAAGTATGTTCCTATGCTTTCAACTAGACCAGACGATTATTTGGGTGAAAAGGCTGTTTGGGATGAGGCGGAAAGCGTGCTTCGTGGGATACTAGACGAAAGGTATGGCAAAGGCAATTATCAGGTAGATGAAGGTGGTGGAGCTTTCTATGGGCCAAAAATTGACCTTAAGATGTTTGACGCCCTTGGCAGAGAGTGGCAAACTGGAACTTTCCAGCTAGATATGCAGCTTCCTGCAAGGTTTAATTTAACCTATACCGATAAAGACGGTTCTAGGAAAACCCCAATAGTTGTGCACAGAGTTATTTATGGTTCGCTTGAAAGATTTATTGGTATTCTAATTGAAAACTTTGCAGGTGCATTTCCTTTCTGGTTCTCGCCACTTCAAGTTGGTATTGTTCCAGTTAATGAAAAACATAATGAATATGCCCAAAGCGTTAGACTTGCGCTAAAGAAAGCTAAAATTCGTGCCGAGGTAGATGAGAGCGATAGTGGAATGGGTCAAAAAGTTAGGGGCTATCAAACTCAAAAAGTGCCATACACTTTGGTTGTTGGTGATAAAGAAATGGAAAGCGGATGCGTTGCCGTTAGAAATCGTGATGGTAAACAGCTTGGAACCTGTCTCTTATACACATCTCCGAGCCCACGAGACTCGACGTCATCTCG
>USTP01000087.1 GCA_900557695.1 uncultured Thermoanaerobacterales bacterium
GATGACGTCGAGTCTCGTGGGCTCGGAGATGTGTATAAGAGACAGATCTAATATTGCTTCAATAAATTTATCAACGCTTTTATAAATATAAGGAACAAAGAAGTAGTAAGCAAGTGAACCAGGAACCGTGTTAATTTCATTTAAAAAAACCTTGTTTTTTTTGTCTAAAATAAAATCAATTCTAACGGGTCCAAACAGCATCAATTTTTCATAAACTTTTTTGGAAATTTCTATAATTTGTTTCGTAACCTTGTCTGGCAAAGTAGAAATAAGTTTCTTTTCTTCAATATTAAGCTTACTAGTTTTGCTGTCTTTGGCAAGACAGTTTTTTCTATCCAACTTTTCACAAGAACCTTTAAAATAGCCTTTGCTATTATACTTATCATTAAAGCTTAATATTTCATCTCTTCGTTTTGGCATGTCAATACCAGAAACAACTGTTTTGCCATCAACCTTTAAACAGGCAACATTGCACTCTTTCATATCATCTAAAATTGCTTTTTCTACTAAAATTGTGTTGTCAAATTCTAGTGCAACAAGTGCCTGTTTTTCAAAGTCGCCCATGTTTTTAACAACTTCTATTCCTATACTACTACCTAATGTGCTTGGTTTTAGAATAACTGGAAAATCTAGTTTTTTAAGATTTTTTAGTATTTGCTCCCTATCTTCTTTAAATTCGTCTTTCGTGAATGAAAATGACTGGATAACAGGCACTTTAAGGCTCTTAAATATATGTTTAGACATAACTTTATCCATGCAAACTCCATGCCCTAAAGCACTACCTGATGAAACAGGAATATTACAGCTTTCAAGCAAAGCTATTAAACTTCCATTTTCGCCCTTTCCACCATGGCAGCAGTTTAATGCGCAACTAACTTCAATTTTCTTTTCGAGCATACCAGTTTTAACAAATAAGTTATTATTTCCAATTTTTAGGTATGCACTTTTAAACCCATTTGCTTTATAGTTGTTATAAAAATCTTTAAACATTTTTATATCTAATTTATCTTTCGCATAGAAAAACCACTCGTCATTTTTTGTTATATAAACAGGCAGTAGGTTATACTTGCAACTCCTTGCTTTATTTAACATAATGAGAGCGGTTATAATTGAAATATCATGCTCAAAAGACTTTCCACCAAAAATTAAAAGAGCGTTTTTTCTCATCCTCTATCCACCCCATAGTCAAAAATAGTGTGGATAAGGTCGGCAGCCATTTTAGTTATAATTATCAGGCAAATCGTTTTCGAAAAGAACAACATCACCAGGCTTTGTTATATCTTGAAGCAGAGTAACGGCTTGTTTTAAACTTCCAGAGCGAAGTATTTTTTCGTTCGCCATACCACCCGCTATAAGCCCGTCATTTAAAGCCTCATAGTTTGTTGTGCCATTTATTATAACATAATCTGCATTTTTGGCAATGAGCCTACCAAGCTCTTTATTTGACTCATATTGTTCTATGCCAAGTTCCACCAGCCCTGGAGTTATAACAACTTTTGTAACGCCAGCGTAGGATGCTAAAACGTTTAGTGCTGCCTTCGACCCCTCCACACTACCATTATATGCATCATCTATAACAATAAGTGACCCAGAAGAAGGAACAAGCGCCAATCTATGCGGAGAAGCCACAAGTTTTCTTATGCTAGCCTCTATTTCCTCAAGAGTTAAACCAAGCGACAAACAAACATTCGCACAGAGCAATATATTAGAAACATTGTGCGCCCCAAGCAAACTAGCTGTTGTTTTAAGCTTTTTGTTTCCACAAACAAGAGTGAAATTAACACCCTGTTTATCATAGGTTATATCTTCTGCGTAAATTACAGGATTTTTTTCAAAAGGCAAACTCACAACCTTTTCGCTAATACAACTCTCTGCCATAAGCCTACACTGCTCATTATCTCCATTGAAAAACATTTTGCCACCGCAACTTTCAACAAAGTGCGTTAATTCGCTTTTAGTTTTTATTAAGTTTTCTTTTGAACCAAAGGTTAACAGATGTTGATTACCTATACCCGTAATAATACCAATGTTTGGCTTAACAATCTCACAAAGAGTGCTAATATCCCCCACATATCTAGCGCCCATTTCAGCAATAAAAATTTGGTCATCCTTTTTCAAATTTTCTAATATTGTTTTAGACAAGCCAAGAGGCGTGTTGTAGCTTAGTGGCGAACAACACACGCTATATTTTTCTGAAAGCATAGAAGCCAGTATGTTTTTAACAGATGTTTTTGCATAGCTACCTGTTATACCTATTTTTATTAAATTTTCATAAGAGTTTAGCTTTTTCTTAGCCTTTTTAATAAAACTTTTATTATGAAGAGTTTCAAAAGGCAGCATTATATAGTAGGCAAGACAAACGAGAAGCGGTATAAACATAGGAGTTAAGCCTATAGCGCCATACTTAAAGTATGGTATATATAAAAATGAAACATTTAAAAACACCATTGATAAAACAAACACTAAAAGCGCATAAACAACCACCATTCTAGTCATTCTTTGAGTGTATTTAAGTGGGGTTTTTTGTGGCCTTGTGTATTGGTTAACAATATAAACAATGCAAAATATTAAATAAAACACTAGCCCAAGATAGGTCATAATTTTATATTGAAAAAAGTCTTCAAGAAGGACATTCGTTATAAGTAGCGCCGCAGAGCTAAGGAAAGATAAAACAACAAGCCTTCCCCACTCAGCACCCTTTGTGTCTTTAATCCAGCCAAAATATCCTCGCATTTTATACGAAGACAGCTGAACCACTTGCAAGAACTTATAGCCAGCAAATGTCATTAAAATTGCATTTGTAACCGAAACGGCAATAACCATCCAGAAAGTAAGCCAGTTTTCAAAGCCAAAAGGTGCTGGCATATCTGCAAGTTCATTGTTTAATAGTAGAAGGTTAAAATTCATAACTTACCTCTTTTAATATTCTATAATAATTTATTATATTTTTCAATCATTTTGCATGCAAACTTTAACTAAAGAAAAATGAGTTTGTAACAGCTATAAAAAGTGGCAAATCATCAATATATGAAAAATGACCCGCATTTTTTGCAACAACAAGTGCCGAGTTTTTTATCCATCGGTTAAGTTTTTTGGCCATATAAAGAGGCGTGTCTTTATCTTTTTCTCCCCAAAAAAGTAGTGTTTCATTTTTTATCTGTTTAAAATCTTTCTTTAAATTCTCATTAACAACCAAAGTAAAGGTTTGTTTCATAACAGGGCTTAAAACTTTATAATCGCTCGACCCATATTTTTGCAGTATGTTTTCACTTGCCTTGCCCTTCTTAACTCTTGCTTTTGCTCGTTTATATTTTAAAACTTTTATATAATAACTTAATTTTCTCCTTGGTTTAACTCCAGCCCCATCAACTATTATAATTTTATCTATCAATTCGCTATATAAACTAGCAAGTTTAGCTGTTACCCTCGCGCCAAAAGAATGGCAAACAATGTTAACCTTCCTACCCTTTGCTAAGCTCACTATAAGGTTTTTAATCTCATTAGCATAATCACTAACAGTGTAGGGTTTATTGGGCATTAAACTATCGCCAAAACCAGCAAAAGAAACAAAAACCATATTGCAATTTTTCGCAATATGATTTTTAACTATTTTAAAAGAGTTTTTATCTCCACCCCATCCATGCAAGAAAAATATAAACTCTCCCTTCCCTTGAAAAAAATCGTAATCCATTTTTTATAGATAGCAATGTGAAAATCACTTTCTAAAGTTCCTTAACCATTACAATAGCACTATCTTTGCCCTGTCTCTTATACACATCTCCGAGCCCACGAGACTCGACGTCATCT
>USTP01000088.1 GCA_900557695.1 uncultured Thermoanaerobacterales bacterium
ATATAATACCCCCCCCCCAAGAATTTTGTCAACTAAAAAAGAGCACATTTTTAGATGCCCTTATTTTTTTTTTCCCTTTCGAAGTGCTATAAATTTTAAAAGACTTGACTTTAAGGCACACATACGTTTATACTTTTTAAATATATAGGAGTGATATAAATGCAAAAAGATTTAACAATGGATAAACTTGTAAACCACTGCAAACTAGCTGGGTTTGTTTATCGTGGTAGTGATATTTACGATGGGCTTGCAAACACTTGGGACTATGGCCCTGTTGGCGTTGAGCTAAAGAACAACATAAAAAGAGTTTGGTGGAAGCGTTTTGTTCAAGAAAGTGACAATTCTTATGGCGTTGACGCAGCCATTTTAATGAACCCTAGAGTTTGGGAGGCTAGTGGTCACACAACAAGTTTTGCCGACCCTAAGATGGACTGCAAGGAATGCAAAATGCGCGAAAGAGCAGACAATTTAATTGAAGACTATTGCAAAAA
Source organism: uncultured Thermoanaerobacterales bacterium (assembly GCA_900557695.1). Classification (GTDB taxonomy): domain Bacteria; phylum Bacillota; class Clostridia; order Christensenellales; family UBA1242; genus UMGS2069. The sequence continues at coordinate 492 of USTP01000088.1, forward strand.
ACACAATATTTCAAATGTTGTTCCCGATAAAATGACAAATGAAGAAATGGAAGCCTTCATCAGTGAGCATAAAATCAACTGTCCTAAGTGTGGCAAGCATAACTGGACGCCTATTCGCCAATTTAACTTAATGTTTGAAACTTCTAGAGGCGTTACAGATGATAGTCAAAATAAAATCTATCTTCGCCCTGAAACCGCTCAGGGTGAGTTTGTGAACTTTTTGAATGTTCAAAGAACCGCAAGGGCAAAAGTGCCTTTTGGTATTGCGCAAATTGGTAAGGCATTTAGAAATGAGATAACTCCAGGAAACTTTATTTTTAGAACAATAGAGTTTGAGCAAATGGAGCACCAATGGTTCTGCAAGCAGGCAGACGGAGAAAAGTTCTACAATGAATATAAAGAAAAGGCAATGAATTTTCTTCTAGACCTTGGTTTTAATAAAGAGAATCTTCGCTTTAAAGACCACGACAAGCTTGCCCACTATGCCGCTGCCGCATGCGATATTCAATACGAGTTCCCTATGGGTTGGTCGGAACTTAATGGTATTCATAATAGAACCAACTACGACCTTTCCCGCCACCAAGAATACTCTGGAAAGAGCATGATGTATCTCGACCCTGTTACAAACGAGAAATACATACCATATGTTATTGAATATTCTATTGGTTGCGACAGATTGCTTCTAGCAGTGCTTTGCAATGCCTACGAAGAGGAGAAACTAGACGGGGGCGACACTCGAATTGTTATGCATTTTGCGCCTACCATTGCCCCATACAAAGTTGCCGTTCTTCCCCTTCAAAAAGACCTTAATGCAAAGGCTAGAGAGATTTACAAAAACCTTCAAAAGCAATTCATGTGCACTATTGACGAGGCGGGCTCTATTGGTAAACGCTACCGCAGGCAAGACCAAATTGGAACGCCTATGTGCGTAACCATAGATTTCCAAACTTTAGAAGACAATACTGTTACAGTTCGTGATAGGGACACAATGGAGCAAATCCGCTTGCCTTTAAACGAACTTGCAAATTATGTTTCAAACAAAATAGCATTTTAAAACTAAAAAAGAACGGCAATCTCGCCGTTCTTTTTGTTTTCTTACTTTAACTTATCAACATGTTATATTGGTTTTGCAATTCTTCAATCTTGGCTCTAGTTTCGCTTGCCAAAGCGTCTTCATTTGCATTTTCATAAATTATTAAGTTTAAGTTTTCTATTTTTAAGCAAGTATAGGTTCTTAAAATTTTGTCTATATTATTGCCCTCTTCGCTACTATCTGGGTTTGCCAAAGCTAGCCTTTCATTTATCCATTCTAAAACAGTTTTTGTTTCTGCATCAAAAGTTACGTTTTGCTCTGCCAAATTTTTCAAAGACTCACTTTTTTTCTCGCTACTTAAACTTGAATCACTCATAAGGCACATGGCATAAGTTGATATTCCAAAAGAATACACATTTTCGCTGGCAAGATCTAAAACTGCAAACTCTTTTGACTTTTGCTTTTCACCACTCTCATAAAGCGAAAGAATGTTTTGAGAAACAAGATAGCCGTCTAAATCAGCAACATATGCAACATATTTTAAACTGGTTGTTTCTATTGTTGCCCTATTAACCTCTCTGCAAAAGTCTTCATAGCTCTCAGCTCCTCTTAAGGTTTCAATGTATGTTGACGCCTTTTTATAGTCTTTAGCCTCTACGCACTTAATGGAAAGGTTGTAAAGATCAGCAAGCTCTCCGCTTTCAGCATAAATTCGTTCATAGCAAGATAGAGAGGCCTTTGTTGCGCCCAAAAATTCGTAAACACTTATTGCAAAGTTTGGTGACAAACAAAGCGACACCGCCAAAATATAAAACGCACTTCCAACCAATATAATCAAGGTTTTCAAAAAGGTTAGAAATATGTCTTTTGTTAAGTTTTGAGCCCTTGCGTTTCCACTATTTTCTGTTAAAGTTTGCTCGCCATTTTCTTGGCTTGGCATTATAGCGCCCTCTTTTGTTTTTCCCATACAGCACCTATAGTTATTGATTTTCAATTTCTTCTAGCTTTTTTAATCTTCTTATATGCCTATCCCCCTCAAAATCGGTAGATAGAAACATATTAACCATTCTTAGCGCTCTTCGCGAGCACGACTTAACTTCATAAACTCCATCACTATATCCAGCCGCCAAAACCAAAACATTTGCGTTCTCATGGCGTCTTGAAAAATAGGCATCTGCCTCACTATTTGTTAAAACTGCCCTAATACCTTTTTCTTTATTTGCAGCCATGCACATACCAATGCCAGTTCCACAAATTAAAATACCCACAGAATTTTTGGTTTTCTTAACCTTTTCACAAACTGCTCTTGAAATATCTGGATAATCGTCTGCCTCGCTATTGTTTTCAAAAGGTTCATTAACCTCATAGCCTTTGTTTAGCAGTTCTTCCATAATTTTATACGCTAGTTTGCCACCACGATGGTCGTATCCAATAAAAATCTTTTGCATTATATTTTCCCTGCCTTTATAAGATTTTCAATTATAATATTGCTTGCCTCATCTAAATCGCTTGCACATTTATCATACATTTCCTGAGTTCCGCCATAAGGGTCATAAATATCAAATCCCACTGCCTCACCCATGGAGAACACTTTATAGTAACACTTATCGTGCATTAAGTAGCGTTTTTGGTCTATCGTCATAGTTAGCACCGAATCTGCCCGCTCCATTGCTTTTGCTGAAAGCTGGGTTGGCTTATGCCTAATCACAACGCCATATTTTTTTACCGCTTTTCTTGCTTTATCATTAACCTTGTCGCCCTCACGAACGCTAAGCCCAGCACTTTTAATTTCAAGCGTTTTGTTTAGTTTTTTTACTTTGCTTTTTAATAGCCCCTCAAGCATTGGGCTGCGACAGGTGTTGCCAGTGCAAACAATTAAAAGTCTATACATAATTTTATACCTTTTCTATTATTTTAAGCATATCACACTTCAAATAGATGCGTCAAATAAAAGAAAACCCACAAAAACTTATTTTTACTTAAGTTTTATATGGCATATTATAACAAAATATGTATAGATTTAAAATAAAGCGTATAAACTATTTTTAGGGAGGGCTATATGGAAAACATACCTTCAAGTTTAATGGGTTATAACAAACAAACTGTTAACGACATTTTAAATGAAAAAAACTCCAAACTTAATCTTCAACAAGAGGATATCTGTCTCTTATACACATCTGACGCTGCCGACGATCTTACGCGTG
>USTP01000089.1 GCA_900557695.1 uncultured Thermoanaerobacterales bacterium
GAGATGACGTCGAGTCTCGTGGGCTCGGAGATGTGTATAAGAGACAGGCTTTATATATTTCGTTTAATTCATCAATTGCTAGCCCATCAGCTCTTGCATTTTCGCTTATGTTTAACTTCTTTAATTTTTCCTCTAAAGTTAATTTTTTTATTCCATATGCCTTTTCTAAATTATTTACAAGCGTTTTCCTTTTCATTGCAAAACAATTTTTAAGAAAGTCAAAAAAATTGTTGTTATAAACATTATCTTTTGGCTTTAGTTTAACAATGCATGAATCAACTTTTGGCACTGGGTAAAACATCTTTTTATTTACAATTCTAGTAATTTTAGCATCGGCATTTGCCTGTACAAACACCGAAAAATAGCCATAACTAGAACTTTTAGGCATAGCTACTATTCTTTCACCAACCTCTTTTTGAACCATAACAACTATCACTTGGGGGCGAACTCTTAAATTAAAGAGCTTGGTTAAAATTGGGGTGGTTATATAGTATGGCAAATTTGCAACAACCTTAAAGTTTGTTCCTATTTTTTCTAGCAAAATATCTTCATTAAAATTCAAAAAATCTTCAAAAATAATCTCTAGGTTATTAACATTTTTAAACTTATCATTAAGTAAAGATAAAAGCTCTTTATCTATCTCAAAGGAAATCACCTTTTTTGCCCTTTTAACAAGCTCACTCGTTAACGCTCCAGCCCCCGCACCTATTTCAAGAACAACATCATCACCAGTTATACCTGCATCCAAAGCTATGCTTGAAAGCAGGTTCTTATCACTCAAAAAATTTTGCCCAAACTTTTTTTTGAAATTTATATCACTAAATTCACTCATTTTCTTCTCTCTTTAATTTTTTGAAAACATTATATGTGTTTTCTAAAGTGTGCTGTTTAAAGTTCTCTACATCCATTTCTAAAACGTCTGCAATTTTTTGGGCTGTGTAATTTACATTTTTTGGCACATTTGGTCTTCCCCTAACAGGTTCTGGGGAAAGAAATGGGCTATCTGTTTCTACCAAAATCTTGTTTAAAGGTATGTTTTTTAAAAAGCTTCTATCCGACTTTTTAAAAGTTATATTTCCAGCAAAGGAAATATAAAATCCCAAATCAAGAAATTTCTCCATATATTCTTTGTCTTCTGAAAAACAATGCATAACGCTAGGAAGCACAATGCTATTTATGTTTTCTTTTAGAATTTGATAGGTGTCTTCTTTCGCACTACGCGTGTGAATACAAATTGGCAAATTGTGTTTTTTAGCAATTTTTATTTGCTTAACAAACACTTCCTTTTGCTTCTCCTTGTTTTCATCGCCATAGTGGTAATCAAGCCCTATTTCCCCCACCGCAACAACTTTTTCTTCTTCTGCTAGCTTATCTATCACACTTAAGTCTTCATCTGTTACACTTGAAGCATATTCAGGATGAATACCAACTGTTGTATAAACATTTTTATTGTTTTTTGCAAGTTCAACCCCTTCAGAACTATCTTGTGCGGTTGTGCCAATGTTGATTATTTTTTCAAGACCATCTTGACTCATTTCTTTTATTATATTTTCTGTGTCCATTCCACTACTTAAAAGGTGTGCATGCGAATCTATAATCATTTTGTCATCTCCTCATAATCTCAAAAACTAAAGCATAGTTTTTACCATGAATAAAGTTTGGCTCATATTGTTATCACTTAGTATAATTGCACTTATGTTTGTAGACCCAAGCGGTGTTTTGGCTGGGCTTACATCAGCTTCAAATCGTGCAGTTAAACTTTCTTTTGAGCTATGTGCCATATATGCACTATGGATAGGAATTTTTTCAATACTAGAACAAACAGGGCTATCAAAAAAATTTTCTAAACTATTATCCCCACTTGTCAATTTGATATTTGGCAAAAAAAATCTATCTGACGAAACTAGGCAATATGTTAGCATGAATATCTCGGCGAATATGCTAGGCATGGGCGGAGCCGCAACCCCTCTTGGAATTAAAGCCATAGAGAGCATGAACAAAGATAATCCCGATAAAACCACTGTAACCTATCCCATGACAATGCTAATTGTTATATGTTGCACGGTTCTACAGTTTCTTCCAACCTCAATCATGGGGCTCATGAGTTCTGCAGGCAGCAAAAACCCAGCATCTATAGTTTTCCCATCTATCTTAGCCAGCATATTATCTACTACAATTGGAATTATACTAGTTAAGGTTACTCATCTTATCTCCCAAAGAAGAAAGAGGAGGAAAGATAAAAATGGCTAGCTACATAATTCCAATTATACTTATTCTACTCTTTATTTACTGTTTTGTAAAGAATGTAAACGCCTACGACCATTTTATTCAAGGGGCAAGAAGTGCTATAGACTTGTGCATAAACACTTTCCCCTATCTTGTTGCAATTTTTGCCGCTGTTGAACTTTTTAAAGTTAGTGGGCTTTCTAAAATGATAGGAACTGCAATGTCGCCAGTATTCAACTTTCTAGGCATACCCAGCGAACTTGTAGACTTTATGATAATTCGCCCATTCTCAGGCTCAGGAAGCATGGCTATGCTTAGCGACCTTTATATGACTTATGGCCCCGACAGTTATGTTTCAAGGTGTGCTAGCGTTATAGTTAGTTGCACCGACACAGTATTTTACATAGTTGCTGTGTATTTTAGCACTGTTAAAATAAAAAAATTAAAGGGCACAGTTGTTCTTGCCCTTATAAGCTGCTTTATTGGAAGCATACTTGCTTGCTTAATTTGCAGATTTATTTAATTCGCAGGCATAGGTTGCTCTTGAAACTCTAAGAGCTGGCTTACCGCATTTTATAGCTTCAATTAAAAACACAACTGGTTCTGCCGTTTTTGTGGGATAGATTATAGACATCTTCTTTGGTTCTAATTTGTTCTTCCTAAGCTCAACCATAATGTCCACAAGCCTATCAACCCTATGAACCATAAAGAATTTACCACCATGCTTTAGTAGCTTAGCTGCATTTTCTACAACGCTTTCTAAATTTGTTAAAACTTCTTTAGTTGCAACCACTCTCTCGTTTAGCTTATCTTGATTTCCACCATCTGGTTTTAAATATGGCGGGTTACAAAGCACTACATCTGCATAACCTACGCCAAGTAGACTTGTTGCATCTTCTAGCCCTTTGTTTACTGGAATTACCACGCCCTCAAGATTGTTAAGTTTTACCGACTTTTCAAAAAGGGCGTATGGTTTCTCCATAATTTCAAAACCGTAAATAACTTTTGGCTTTTGCTTCTTTGAAAGCAAAATTGAAATAACGCCCGATCCCGCACAAAATTCTACAACTTTTGCCCCGGGTAAAAATTTAACATAGTTTGCAAGCAAAACCGAGTCGCTAGTAAAACAATAGCCACTCTCTTCTTGATATATTTTTAAGCCCTCATATTGCAAATCGTCTATTCTAAGTGCCATACTACTTGGCCTGAGGCGCACCAACTGGGCAAACCGCAAAGCAGGTTCCACAAGAAATACACTTTTTAGGGTCTATAACCACCTTGCCATCTTTCATAGATATAGCTTCTACTGGGCAAGCTGATATGCACGCCCCACACTTAATACATTTATCTGTTATTGTGTATGCCATTTTTATCTTCATCCTTCTTTTTATTAAATTTTTTATTCTGTCTCTTATACACATCTCCGAGCCCACGAGACTCGACGTCATCTCG
>USTP01000090.1 GCA_900557695.1 uncultured Thermoanaerobacterales bacterium
AGATGACGTCGAGTCTCGTGGGCTCGGAGATGTGTATAAGAGACAGATATATAGGATAACAAACATGAGTAATAACACCTTTATTGATGCAAAAGAAAATGCGATTGTGGCCACTAAGAATATAAGTAAAAAAGAAAAATTTATGAAAGCCTTAGAGTATTCGTTGCCTGCAATTTTATCAATACTTATTTTTTTATTTGCGATGATTATTAAGGGTGTTTATCCCTTTGGTAAGGAATCGTTTGGTTATATTGATTTTAATGACGGGCTTGTTCCTTCATACACAAATCTTTGGGACATTCTGCACGGCAAGGCAAACGCTCTTGTGAACTGGAACCTTGGTGCTGGAGGCAGTGTGGTAACTTCGGCGGTTATCAATGGTTTTTTATCGCCAATTAGTTGGCTTATAGCTCTTTTCCCAAGGGGGCAAATTATTTATGGCATTTCTTTCCTTGTTATAGTTAAATTTGCCTTAATGGCAACTACGGCATATATTTGTTTTAAAAAGTTTTTTTCAAATGTTAATAGGTGGGTGCTTTTGCTATTTTGCCTAGTTTGGACATTTTCTGGTTGGACAATTGTTCACTATACCAACATTGGGTGGCTAGACATAATGATATTGTTGCCGCTACTTATTTTATCCTCTAAAAAGCTTGTAAATGAAGGTAAAATTTTGTGGTTTGTTATAATTTTGTCGTATATGCTAATGCTTAGCTATTATATTTCGTACATGGTTTTGGTTGGCGTTGTTGTTATAGCAACCATCTATATTTGTACTATGGCTAACAACAAAAAAAGGGTTGCTTCTAGTTTGTTTTTTGCAATCATAATAAGTATTTTAATAAGCATGGTTGCCTTTATACCTTCTTGTTTAACTTCTTTGCAGTCGCACAGGTTTAGCGATTCGTCAAGTTCTGGTATAGGGGTGCTGTTTGAGTATTTTACATCAAAACTTATGGTTTTAATAATGCATGCTTTGCCTTTTGTATTTTTCGTAAGGCTAATGCTAACTTATAAAAAAGACAAGAAAACTGTTTTATTCTTTATGTTTTCATTTATTGTTTGCTCGCTAGGTTTAATAATTGAGCCAATAAACCAAATGTGGCACACTGGTAGTTATTTTTCATTTCCGTTTAGGTATAGCTTTGTTATAATACTTTTAATGATTTTTGGTAGCTTGTATTACTTGAACAATCACAATACTGTAAACGAAGACAGCGAAGCGAAAGATATTAACGAAAAAAAGCTAGAGAGCAAACTTGACAGGGCGGAAAGAATAACAAGATTAACATTCTATTATATATTCTTGGCAATTTCATTAGTTGCCACGATTGCCTTAATTGTTTATGTTGCATACATTGGTGCAATGGCTATACCTTATAAACAAACGCAAAGCCTCAATTTTTGTATTTATTTGTTGCTTTTCATTATATCGTATGTTCTAATAGAGTTGCTTTTAAGGCTAAAAAACTATAAGCTGAAACTTGGCAAGATTAACGGTGGTATTTTGATTTTTGTGCTTTGTTTATTGCAAATTTTCGGCTTAATGACTGGCTATACAGGGCTTTCTCAAGGCACTGAAACTGAAAGGGTTTATAATGTTTACAATATAAACACCTCTAGCCTTGAAGCGGGCTACAAAATAAAAGACAGAGAAGTTTTATACAACTACAACTTTCCTCAGCTTTTGAATTATCCGTCAATGTCTACATGGATTCATATATCTAGCGAAGAGCAGTGGCAAGGTTATACATCGCTTGGATATGGTTCAGCTTCCACAATACTTTATTCTTCAGGGGGAACGCTTTTAACAGATGTTTTACTGGGAAATAGGTATGTTTTATCGAAAGAATCGCTTGATAGTAATATTTACACTTTGCTAGACAGTTTTGATTATAAAGAAGAAAACGGAAAGATTAGTCAGGTTTTCTTGTATGAACTTAATTTCAATTTTTCAAAAGCCATTTTAACTAATGTAAATTTAAATAGTTTGCTAAATGATTGTGACAATGCTTTGGAAGCTAGCAATATTTTATATAAAGCACTTTATAACGAAGAGCAAAATATAATTGATAGCGTTAATTTTAATGTAACAGAGCAGGAGGATTGCTTTGAAATAAGTGTTGCTTATTCAGGATATGGAGTGCTATACATGCTAAATAGTGGTGCCGCTTTTGAAGGAGAAGTGATAGGAGCTAGCTCAAGAGAGTTTTTTGTAGGAATTAACGACCTTGGTTCTATTAGCAGCAATACTGTTACTTTAAAAATATATAAAGACAACAATTTAACAATAGATGGCATTAAGCAAAGTTTAAGTTTTGGCGTTTTTGATGTTAATACGTTTAAAACAGTACACAATGGAATTGAAAGCAGTGATATAAGTCTTTCATTTGACGGCGAAACCATAAACTTTTCTGTGGATAACGCAAGTAATTACAAATATTTATTTGTTCCATACACATATTTAAAAAATATGACAGCAACTATAAACGGTAGCGATAATACTGTGATCACAGCATTTGATACCTTTATGATGGTTGAACTAGAGGAGGGTGAAAACAACATTTCTTTAACTTACAAACCTCAATATATAAAAGCTTGCTTAATTATAACTATAATAAGCATTGTTGTTTTTGCGGTATTCGCAATTATAAATCACAAATATAATATAGCAAGTAAGAAATTTGTTGTGTGGACAGGGTTTGTTGGGGCGTGCATAATTTTGTTTGCTGTTGGTTTCTTAGTATATTTAAGACCATTATTTAACTTTTTCGTTATTTTATTTACGGGTTAAAAATTTTATTTTAAATTTAAGCAAATATCAAACATTTGTTTGACAATTGCTATTTTTATAGCTATATTAAGAATATGGATAAAACAATACAAATAAAAAATGTTGAAGTTATGAACTTTCTAAATGATGGGAAGATTGCTACCCAAGATAGTGGTAGAATTTTAAATATTGAAAATAAAGATTTTTTAAAAGTGGAAAACTTTTTGTTAAGCATTGCTCCTTTAATAAACGATGTTTACTTTAAAACAGTATGTTTTACGGGTAGTAGGCCTAAAGGTTTGCCATGGAAATATAATGAGAATTGCGATTTATGTTTGAATTTTAAAGCAAATTTAAAACAACTGCTTTTAAAACTAATAGACCTTGGCTATAGTCATTTTATAACGGGTATGGCTATGGGGGTTGACATGATTGTTGCTGAGATTTTGATTGATTTGCGAGATAGAGATAAAAGGGCAATAACCATTGAGTGTGCGGTGCCATGCTTAAACCAGAGTGAAAAATGGAGCGACAGTTATAAAAATAGATATTACAACTTATTAAAAATAGCAGATAGGGTTACTTATGTTTCAAATCAGCCGTTTTATAATGGTTGTTATCAAAAACGGAACAATTATATGGTAGATAATGCTAGTCTTGTTGTTGCTGGAATTGGCGAAGAGAGCAAGGGAACTATAACAACTGTAGACCTGTCTCTTATACACATCTCCGAGCCCACGAGACTCGACGTCATCTCG
>USTP01000091.1 GCA_900557695.1 uncultured Thermoanaerobacterales bacterium
TCTACACGCGTAAGATCGTCGGCAGCGTCAGATGTGTATAAGAGACAGAGTATATATATTGGAATCAAATTCAAAAAGGTTTATTAGCGCTTATAATAGGCTTGACCAGGGCTTAAGAGATATTTATGGCATAAAGCCAGCCGTTAGCTTTTCAGATTGTGTTAGGAAAGTGGCGTCTGTAAATTCAATCATAAAAAAATACGAAGATGATATTATAGAATATGGCAGGCTAAGGAATGCTATTGTCCACAAGAGTGGGGAGGAAACTATTGCCGAGCCAAATACAAGCGTTGTAGAAAAGTTAGAATCTATAGCAAGGCTTATTTGCACGCCACCACGCGTGCTAGACACTGTTGCAAATCGCTCTGTTTACACTGTTGATGCAAAAACATCGCTTGCCGATGTTATGGTTCAAATGTTTAAAACGGGCTATTCTATTGTGCCTGTTTATGATAAAAATGAACTTATTGGTGTTATAAACAGGAAAATGATAGTTGAAACACTTGGGGCAACGATTTCTGCTGGAATCGACCTTGATGAGTTCTCGCATCGCAATGTTACAGAAGCATTAGATTTTTCTAGTTGTGCTGCATCTTATGAAGTTGTGAGTTCTAATGTTACTATTGATAATGTTCTTTATTTGTTTCAGTCGAATAGAAAGCTGTCGGTTGTTATCATAACAAAAAATGGCAATTTTAATGAGATGCCTCTTGGTGTTGTTGTTACAAGCGATACAATAGACATGCAAACTATTCTAGACAATTATTAAAGGAAGAAACATGAAAGTAGCAAGCGGTTGGAAAGATTATGAAATTATTGCCACAGGCGAAAAAGAAAAACTAGAGCGCTGGGGCAATATTTTTCTGCTTCGCCCAGATCCCCAGGTTATCTGGAAAACTGATAAAAAGCTAGACAAGTATCCAAAGCTACATGCTCACTATCATCGCACAAATACAGGCGGTGGGGCATGGCAGTATTTAAAAAAGATGCCTGAAGAATGGATAGTTTCATACAAGGAATTAAGGTTTCAAGTTAAGCCCATGGGTTTTAAGCACACAGGGCTTTTTCCAGAGCAAGCGTATAATTGGGATAAAATGATAGAACTCATCAAAAACGCAAATCGAAAAGTAAATGTATTGAATTTATTTGCTTACACTGGTGGGGCAACCGTTGCCTGCGCTTATGCGGGGGCTAGCGTTTGCCATGTAGACGCTGCAAAAAATATGGTTGAGAGGGCTAAAATAAATGCAATGCTTTCAAACCTTAAAGACGCACCTATAAGATATATTGTGGATGACTGCAGAAAGTTTGTAGAGCGTGAAATAAAAAGAGGGCATAAATATGATGCCATAATTATGGATCCGCCAAGCTATGGAAGGGGCGCAAATGGAGAGGTCTGGAGCTTAGAAGAGAACTTATATGATTTTGTTAAGCTGGCAGCAAAAGTTTTAAGTGATAAGCCACTTTTTGTGCTTATAAATAGCTACACAACGGGGCTTGGGGCAACTGTGCTTGAAAATATATTAAAGCTAACGCTTAAAAATCAAAAAGGGCATATCGAGGCTTATGAGCTTTGTTTGCCAACAAGCGATAATGATATATATTTGCCTTGTGGCACATCAGGGATGTTTATAGGAGAATAAAGATGGAAATACTGTTTGAAGATAATCATATTATAGTAGTTTTGAAGCCTCAAAATGTGCCCTCTCAGGCAGACGAGTCTAATGATAAAGACATGCTAACAATGGTTAAAGACTATATTAAAGAAAAGTATAACAAACCAGGCAATGTGTATGTAGGGCTTGTGCATAGGCTAGATAGGCCAACTGGTGGAGTTATGGTGTTTGCTAAAACTTCTAAGGCTGCTTCAAGGCTATCTGAGCAGTTTAAAAATGGCGAGGCAGAGAAAACTTATTTTGCAGTTGTTAGGGGTAATTTAAAGCTTTCTCAGGGTAAACTTGTAAATTATTTACTAAAAGACGAGAAAAATAACAAGGTTCAAATAGTTCCAATGTCTACAAGCGGTGCAAAAAAAGCCGAGTTAAGCTATATTAAGCTTGAAAGCTATGATAATTTACACTTGTTAAAAGTAAAACTTGGAACAGGTAGGGGGCATCAAATTCGCGTTCAGCTTGCAAATATAGGCGTGCCTGTTTATGGCGACCAAAAGTATGGTGGGGAAGACATGCCAAAGGCAAACTTAAACTTATTTGCTGTTGAGCTTAAAATCTACCATCCTATAACCAAAGAAAAAATGGTGTTTAGAGTGTATCCACCTGAAAAAAGCGCGATGTGGAATAAGTTTAATTTGGAAAAATATCTTTCTTTGTAATCAGATTTAACAATATAAATTGTAAAAAACCACCAACAAAAGTTGGTGGTTTTACATTTTCATTTTGATTTTTAAATTCTAAATTTTTTCGCCACATTCTGGGCAGAACTTGGCTTTTGCAGGAATTTCTGCATTACATTTCTTGCAGGTTTTCAAGGCACTTAGTTTCTTGCCACATTCAACGCAGAATTTTGCAGATTTTCTATTTTCCGCTCCGCACTCTGGGCAATAAATAGATTCTTTAGGCTTTTTCCTTGATGGCTTAGCTAGAGATTCACGCATAATATCGCCAAGAGCAATGCCTGTTCCAAGTTCTACGCCAACGCCAACACTATTTTTATTGTTAGCAACATCGCGAATTGCATGAGCTGATTGATACTTAACAAAATCGTCCATAGCGTCACTCATAATGCCAACTGATGAGCGAGTGTCTATAGCTTTTTCAACTTCTTCAGGGAAGGATATGCTTTCAACAATAAGCTTTGTTAGTTTCATGCCAAGATTTTCAAACTCGGTTTTTGCAACATCAAGCGCAACGTTAGAAAATTCTGTTAAGTTTGCGCTTAAGTCTAGGGCACTTATTTTAGATTCAGCAATAGCATCAGAAATGCAAGATATTATATGACTTCTTAAAAAGCTATTTATATCTTCTGTTGTATAAGTAGAGTTTGTTCCAGAAAGTTCTTTTAAAAACACCTCTGGGTTTGTTACCTTAAAAGCGTAGCTTCCGTAGCCTCGAATTCTAATTGTTCCAAAGTCTTTATCTCGCATGGTGATTGGGCTTGAGGTTCCCCATTTTTGATTAGTGAACTGCTTAGTGTTTATAAAAAACACATCTGCATAAAAAGGTGACTTAAACCCATATGGCAAAGAAAGAAGCTGGGTTAAAATTGGAATATTGCTTGCTTTTAAAGTGTACATGCCAGGGCCAAACACATCGGCAATTTTGCCTTTATTCATAAAAATTGCAACCTGAGATTCTCTAACAGTTAGTTTTGAGCCAAACTGGATATGCCTGCCGTCCATAGGATATTTACTGTCTCTTATACACATCTCCGAGCCCACGAGACTCGACGTCATCTC
>USTP01000092.1 GCA_900557695.1 uncultured Thermoanaerobacterales bacterium
GAGATGACGTCGAGTCTCGTGGGCTCGGAGATGTGTATAAGAGACAGGTTCCAGATACCGTTGAAGAAATTGGAAGTGAACTTTTTAACGGATGTACTGCATTAAGAACAGTTACTCTTTCTTCTAAAATATCAGTTCTTCCAGACAGAACTTTTTATAACAACACATCTCTTGAAACAATTATTACAAATTCTAGCATAACTGAAATTGGTGATTATTGTTTTGCTATGTGCACAAATTTAAAAAACATATCTTCGCTTTTTGGTGCAAACAAATTAGGGGTTGGTGCGTTTAGAAATTGCGAAAGTTTAACGGCTGTGAATTTTAACAATATAACTGAAATTAAGCCTGAGTGTTTTTATAATTGCACTAGCTTAACGAGCATTTCTTTTGATAGATTAGAAGTAATAGGAGAAAAAAGCTTTAATAATTGCGTAATGCTAGAGTCGTTTTATATAAGTTCAAATTTAAGAGCTTTTAGTGAAGATGCTTTTGATGGGTGTACTTCACTTGCAGAATTTATAGGCTCATCTACCTCGTATTTTGCTATTGATGGTGGAGTTTTATATAATAATCAAAAAAATGCAATAATTTGTTATCCAGAGGGTAAAAAAGATGAAAATTTTACAATTTCAGAATCAGTTTTAAATATTTATGGAATTGGACTGTTTAAAAATTTATATTTAAAAAATATAAATGTTGATGGTTCGAATGTTTTATATTCAAGTGTTGGTGGCGTTTTGTATAATAAAGATAAAACAACGCTTTATAAATATCCATCTGGAAAAGAAACTGCTACTATAAATGTTTTAGAGGGTGTTTTACACATTGGAAGTTATGCTTTTGCGTTTAATGAGAATATTGAAGGTATAACCTTTCCTAGTAGTGTTATAAGTTTTGGAGAGGGTTGTTTAGAAAAAACTATAAACCTAAAAAGTTTGAGTGTTCCTTTCATAGGCAAAGATAACGAAAATAACAGATATATTGGCTACTTTTTTGGTGCTCACAACTATAATCTAAACTATGAGTATATGCCACAAGGTTTAACAAATATTATTGTTACAAATGATAGCGAAGTTCCAGAGTATGCATTTTATGATTGTTATAATGTAAAGTATATTGAATTTAATGAGAGTGTTGTAAGTGTTAATAAATATGCTTTTTATAATGCATCTTCATTAGAAGAAGTTTATTTTAAGGGGAATATTGTAAAAGTTAGTGAATACGCTTTTAATAATTTAAGTTCTTTTAAAACTTTAACTTTTGGCTTTAGTAGTGATTTAGTTTTAGAAGACAATTCTTTTGGTAATTTAACACTCGTTTTAAGTGTTAGAGTACATAATAATGGTCAAAATTTAGCCCAAGCATATAAAACGCAACTACTTTCAAAGTTTTACACAGTATATTCTAGAGCATCTAGATGGAGATGGTCTTTTGTTTAGTGCTTAAAAATGCTTTGCACAATAAAAAAAATGTGTTAATCTAATATCAAGAGGAAAAAATATGTACATACGAGTTCCTGAAGAAATAGTTAACCTTGCTAAAATATTCAAAAAAAATAATGAAAAGCTTTATTTAGTGGGTGGATTTGTTAGAAATCAAATAATAGGAATACCCGATAGCCATAATCTTGATATAGATATTTGTAGTTCTGCTCGCCCAGAGAAAGTTTTTGAAATGCTAAGTAGCACTAGTTTTGCTGTTAAATATTTAAGTGAAGAGCTAGGCGTTGTGGAAATTAAGAATAACTTAAGAGTTGAGCATGCTACATTTAGAAAGGAAAAATATTCATTTTCTGGCGCTCATATTCCAAACAATGTAGAGTTTATCAAAGATATTAAAGAAGATGCAAAAAGAAGAGATTTTAGATGTAATGCCATTTATTATGATATCTTGGAGGAAGAAATTGTAGACCCACTTGGTGGCGTCCAAGACGCTGAAAAGAAACTAATTAGAACAACTCTAGACCCAAAGATTGTGTTTAAAGATGACGCAGAAAGAATACTAAGAATGGTTAGATTTGCATGCACATTAGGCTTTAATATAGATAGCGAAACCTACAAACAAGCAAAAGAAAATGTTTATAAACTAAAATATATTTCATCAACAAGGAAAAGAGAAGAGTTTAGTGAGATAGTTTTGGCAGACACAAAGTATAGGTTTTTGCCAGATGTTAAGTTTGCTCATGCTAGGGGAATTGCATTTCTTGCAGATTTAGGTGCTCTTGAATATATTCTTCCTGCATTAGAAGCAATAAGAGTTAGTGGAATTATAGAAGATAGGGGCAAACTTCTTTATGAGCATGTTATGAATGTTTTTGCCTTATCTGCGCCAGAGGTTCGCCTTTCTGCCCTTCTTCATGATGCTGGAAAGGCTAAAGCCTTTTTAGAATATAGAAACTTTAATGGAAGCGAAGAATATACGCCTGTTATAATAGAAAAAAATCTTGGACAAGAAGGATTATGTTATTCTAAAAAAATAGTTGAAAGGGTAAAAAGAGTGGTTTTAGGGCTAGATTTTAACAAATCAGGCTTTGAAATTGCAAAAAATATTAAAAGGTTTATTGTTCAAAATTATGAAGATATTGAACTTATTATAAAGCTAAAAAACGCAATTGCCCTTGATAAAAGTAACAATAAACACATTTCATACTCTGCTAGGATTTTGCAAAAGTATTATAAAAGAATGAAAGATAGTAAAACCCCAATGTGTTTAGCAGAACTTAACATTAAGGGGGATAACTTAATAGAAAGATATCCAAATTTAAAATTAAATACAATAGGAACTCTTTTAAACGAACTGCTATACAAATGTGTAGATAAACCTTATAAAAACAATTTGCAAGATTTACAAAAATTGTCTGATAAAATTGTTACTAAAAATAAATCATTTTATATGGAGTAGGGTATGGTTGGGTTTATGATATTTTTATGTATAGTTTTTCTTACATTAACTGTGTTTTTAATTGCCAAGTTCGCTGTTAAGCAAAAAGATGGCTACGAATATGTTAGCGATAATACATATGTGAGTGAAGAAAAACAAAAAAATGAAAGATAAAACAAAATAAAATTTATAAGAGCGAAATGAGCATTCGCTCTTTTTTAATATTTTTTTACAAATTGTAACATAATAATAGTATGAAATCTAAATTGATAAATAAAAAAGCACTTTTAATGTATATACCCTGTCTCTTATACACATCTCCGAGCCCACGAGACTCGACGTCATCTCG
>USTP01000093.1 GCA_900557695.1 uncultured Thermoanaerobacterales bacterium
TTAAAATTATTTGTTTGTTTAATTAATAATTTAACTAAGTAGATTATATTTTTATTTTCCATTGTTATATGTTTATTTATTCAAATCAATGGCTCTTTCAAAAACTTGTGTGATTTTTTTCTTTTTCATTGTTTAAATTCCAATAATTTAGTTTTAGCATGAATCTGGCTAGAAGTCCTTGTTCTATTTTCATTGTTCTTTTTATGTGTTTTGGGAATACTTTTTGGAAGATATTTTCGATTTTATTGTTTGTTGATGGGATGTTCGTGTTTTCCAGGTGTGTCGTTAATTTTTTGAAGTAAGGAATGATGAATTTCCAAAGAATTTTGTTTGTGAACTTGTTTTTTGTATATTTTTTGTTTATTAATTCGTTTCTAAGTTCTTTAGCAGTATTTAAGTCTTTTGCATCCAATATTTTATAAATGTCCTGTTTTAAACAATTTAATATGTCTTTTTCGTCTTCAGATAATGGATTTTTGTCAAAGTAATCTTTAAATCTTTTGTTTACTGCTTGTTTCACGTGAAATTTGCAGAAATGGTGTTTTACTTTTAATTTATCGATGGCTTCACGATATTCGTGTTTTAAGTCTGTGCCTATTGATATTTTTTTCTGATTTCTTAGAGATTCGTTTAAAAATTGATAAATGGTCTTAGAATCTTCTGATTCGACCAATTTGACGGAAACGAGAGTATTCAATTTAACGTCGAATAAGGCTAAAATATAGTTCCATTCACCATTAATTTTAACCCAAAGACTATCAAATAAGTAATATCCAGAATAAGTCCAATTATCATAGTTAAATTGATAATTAGAGTTCAATAAGATGTTTTCAATGCTTTGATGTGAGATTTCAATGTTATGTTGTTGTTTTAAATCAAATCGTATTTTATGGAGCCCTGCTCCATAAATTTGATATAAATTCTCAATACATTCAATAACAGGCAATGTAATATTTGAATTAGAATAAACAAGAGATAATAAATCAGTGTAAAAGACTTTACCGCATTTTATGCACTTATATTTTTGAATAGTGCAAATTTGTTCTCCAATTCTTAAAAAAATAAGTTTACGTTCATAAGTACCATTTTTAACAGCATTATGTGATTTACAAGATGGACAAATTGCAACTCTATTCTCAAAATGTATTTTACCTCTTTTTTCCAATCTGATAAGATTATTCTCAATATTTTCGCAACCAAATCGAGAAAGATCATCAAATTGACGGAATTCAGAAAACTCAGGAACAAAATCGAAAAGTTTAAATTGTTTTGACTCCATAAATTCATATGGAGCTTTTATTTTGATACTAGACATATTAATATATTAGCTCCACTTAATATATTAATTTTACTGCTTTTAAATTAAAAATAAAGAAAAAATAGAACGAAAAAAATTCGTGACTCAAAAACTAGTGAAAATTCAAATCACACAAGTTTTTGAAAGTGACACAAAACGGGCTTTATGATTTTTAACAAAAATTTTAGCATTGATTTTAGGTAAAACTACCAGATCTTGTGGTCTGAAGGGACCATAAACTCTTTCATCAACTCCAACAATAGAATCAACATCATCAAATACAAGCATTGTAACTAGTTCTGAATCTTTAGCTATTTTTATAGATTCCAAGTCAACAAATTCATCATTATCTCTTGCTAACTCAGATATATCATCTTCAACTTTAGCAGGTTTAATATTTGACTTTTGAATTTGTTTTTCAATCGGCTCTGCCTTTTCATCAGTAATTACTTTCGCTTTGGAAATTTCATCGATTCTATTTAAAACCGCATCATCCTGAGAACTTTCAACTCCATTATCTAAAGTAGTGCTTTGAGGTTTAGGAGTTTCTTTAATAGGAGCTTTGGTTTCATTTGGAATATCTTCTTCAGAAGATAGTTTTTCAAGTGAAATGCTTTTTCTATGATTTGTTAAAGTATCAATTAAAGAAAAGTAAAATTTTTCTTCCTCGGGAGTTAAATTAAGAGGTGTTGTGTCAATTAAATCAAATTGCGGTTTGCCTGCAAATAAATGGTAAGACCTGTGAATATTAACAACCGCTGCATCAGTAATTTTGTGTTCACGTCTTTCACAAATTTCAGTAGCTATTCTTTGAGTATCTTTTAGCAGATACTGTTCTGCAGCAAATGGATCATTGCCTATATGGGTTCTTAACTCATCCAAATATTTATGAATATCCTTATAAAAAGAGTCATCTACACGAGCCAATGTACCGTTACTACGCTCTTTTTTTTGAATTTTACGTAATTGTTGAAAGAATTGATCCACTTAATACCATCTCTGAGGAGTTTAATATAAAAATAAAAAAAAGTTTATAGATGAAATAATTATTCATCTGATTCTAATCTTGGAGCAAGTAAGAAACTAAGTTTACCATCACCAGTAACCATATTGAGAGTTAATTTTAATGGCATGTCAGTACCTAAACCGATTTCAGCTTCTTCAGAGAATTTGTCTGCTTTAAGCATTTCCCTAATTTTGTCCAGTGAGAATAAAGATTTTTCCTGAGTGTTGATATTTTCACCATGAAGGTATTTGACACTTGCATCACCAAATTCACCATCAGCAGATGCTCTAAAGTAATCTTCATCAACTTGAAGAGCTATTTTATCTGAGAAAATATCAATATCGTTAATTGCATCCTTTAAAATTCCAAAGTGAACTTTGAAAGATGCAGGATGTTCAAGTTCTGGAGGAGTAGGATTATCATATTCAATATCAATCAATCTTATTTTGAAAGTTCTTGTAGCATCCCCTTCAAAAGTAATTATGAAATTACCTTCATCTAAAGACATGATAACTCTATCTTGAGATTTTGCACGTTTAAGAACACTCATGAATTCCCCAGTATCGATATTAATCTTTTCAGGAACATCACAAACATACTCATCAAATAAACTTGCTTTTAATTCTAAATGTACGAATGTTATATGACTACGGTCTAAGGCATCTAACCTCATACCTTCACTATCAGTTTGGATTTGTACTTCATCAACAATAGATGAAATAGCATCAAAACTGGTTTTTAATATACTAGAATCACTTAATTCCGCTTTGAACATATATAATCCTCTAATAAGCTGTCTCTTATACACATCTGACGCTGCCGACGATCTTACG
>USTP01000094.1 GCA_900557695.1 uncultured Thermoanaerobacterales bacterium
TCTTATTTCTTTGAGAGTAATAAGCTAATAAAACCTGATAACTAAAATCATCTTTATAATCATCATTAAATTTTAAAAGAAAATTTACAAACGAAAACTTTTTATCTTTTTTTAATTCTTTCATTCTTAAATATACATCTAAAAGACCAACGTGTTTTTTTAATAAAAATAAATTATCATTAAAAAGAACTTCAGCTTTTTTTACATCTACATAAATCAACTCATCTAAATACGCTAAAGCTAACTTATAATTTTTAAGACAAGAACAAACTTGTTTTATATCATCAAACTCAACATCCTGTATATTTTGCTCTATTTTATTGACTAATTCACTTTGTTTTATGAATATATTATTTTTTATCTTATCATTGCATTGAGAATACAAAAACTTAAACATATCAAAATCTTTTAAATTATTAGATAGAGTTAATATTTTTTGCCAAAAAAATAGTTGCAACTCTGACGACAATTGTTTTATTTTCGGCAATTCTTCTAAAAAATCTGAAAATCCTCTGACATCTGTTAATTTTTGCTCTTTAACATTAAAAAACGATATCCCTTCATTACAAACAATATTTATTAAGACTTTCTGTTTGTAATAATATTCATCTTCATAATAATCCAAAATACCATCTTTATCTAGTAATCTACAATTATGTAAAATAGCATAGTTGGTGCTTAACCTATGCAAAAAAGAACCTTTTTCAATTTTTTCTATTTGTTTATTTTCTTTTTCTAGAGTTGTTGTTTTTATAAACAGATTACCATCTGCATTATCATTAATTATAATTTCACAAATTTTTTTAAGTTTTTCATCTTCGCAATAATTCAATATCGACTTTAATAATTCAACTTCAAAGAACTCTGCAAATAGTTGAACTAAGTTATCTGTATATTTTTTAACATCCAATTTTAAATAATCCTGTATTTTTTGTTCAATTTGTTCTCTATCACAATAAAAACAATAAACAATTTTAAAATAGCCGATTACATCTAGTAAACTCAAATCTATCGATTGTGATTTCATTGATTCTAAATATACTTTTAATTTTAAAAAATCACCTTTTTTTACCAAATCTTCTAATATTTCATAGGTTTTTTCATTGGTAAAAGCTCCATTGTTTACACTTTCAAAAAAAGATTTCCCCTCAATCATCGCTTTACGGACTCTTTCTTCAGCTTTATTTTTCATTTCGTGCAATTTCTCAACAGTATAAAACTCAACATCATTATCAATTATTCTGGAATGTGTTTGACATAACCAAATACAATTTGAAATATCCTTTCTTTCTTCAGGAGTCATATCTGGATTATATCTAGGTCCTTTGGGTGCAGCTGCACAAATATGAGCCGCAACACCTATGCTTGATACTTTTTTATTATTTTCTTCAGATGCAGCACTTGTTAAACAAGAACATATTGAACATTGATAACAAACTCTTTGAGCAGCAGCTTCTTTTACTTCTTTAGTGAAATCATCTCTATTATTATATTTTGCCATATTCCCTCCTTAGTCTTTATCATTAATCTAACCAATCGAATCTACCATTTTCTCAATTATTTCATTGCAAAGTTTGGAAGATAGTTTAAGTTGTTTGCCAATGTTTAATAAGTCTTTTTTGGTAGGGTTTGCATTTCCGTTAACAGTCATTTCGTGTTCTAATTTATTTGGTGTTTTTGTTAAGTCATATGCTGGGGATAAAACATAGCCTTTTTTTTCTTCATCATATAAAAAAGAAAAGTTTTTGCCGTGGTCATCTTTGTTACCATACAAAACATTAAAACACATTCTTTTATAAACTTCTATAATATCGCTTTTATCTACACAAATGTTTTGTATTACTTGAAACAAATGCATATAGTCTAAATTTGGTATTCTGTGTGTTGTTTCAAGCAGAGAAGATAGAGAAATCATATGAACTCGTTTGCCATCTTTTCTATCAAATCTTTTAGCTCCAAAATAACCTGAACATATTTTAGATTTAAACAATCTAAATTCATTAACATTTATACCACATTCTTTTGCGAGTTTATTTGCTTTGTATTCTTGTTCTCCAATATTCTTTGGGTCTATAATACAAGGGAATTTAACAATCCAATAGTCGTTGTCTAACTTTATATGCGCTTTTGGTCTAGCGCCACCAGAACTTCCGCCAAGGTTATACATTTTGTCTAAATCAAGATCTATACTTTCATCTTCTAGTAATTGTTGTGCTTCTTTTGCAATTTCATCTAAATCAAAATCTATTTCACTCTCTTCTTGTGTCTGGCAAGGTTCATATGAAAGTCCACCAAGACCATTTCCACTAACAAGGGTTAGTTTTGTAAGTGAAGATATTTTATTAGGATTTATTCCTTTTTTAAATAACATTCTATTTAATAATAGTTCACCCCAACCATCTGGTAAACTATCTTGAAAAACACCATACAACCCATTAAAAGTTAATTTTTCATTTACATATACTTTATTTGAAAGTGGCAAAGAAAATGGAGAAATGGAAAAACCCGTTTTTACCCATTCCTCATCATATTGAAAACCTATTTTATTGTTTTCAAGTTCTGCTAAATAACCAACGATTGTGCTATTATACTTTACTACTAGCTTTTTAACATTTTGAATTTCCATTATAGCTCCTTTAAAGATGAAATTTTAGCATTCTTAAACAATGCGTCAAAATCATTTAAACAATCAATGGCATTTGCTAGTTTAATTAAAGAAGTTAAAGATATTTCGCCTGCTTCTTCAAATCTTCTAATGCTTGCATAAGAAACACCAGACCTAGTGGACAAATCTTTTTGTGAGAGTTTTAATTCTTTTCTTCTCTTTTTAAATCTTTCAACTAAATTTTTAGTTGTTTTACTCTCTGTTGGAACAGAAACAAAATCATTTATATCATACATTTCTTTCATAATGCTCATATTTTAGCAATTTTATTCTATTTTGTCAACTAATTGCTCATATATTATTAGTTTTTAGAATTACTAATTTTTAATTTTAAAATATAAAATTAGATTAATAAACTTATTAGCATTAATCAATGTACATATTTCTTGCAGATTTTGTTGGTTACAGTTTTAATACCTGTCTCTTATACACATCTCCGAGCCCACGAGACTCGACGTCATCT
>USTP01000095.1 GCA_900557695.1 uncultured Thermoanaerobacterales bacterium
GAGATGACGTCGAGTCTCGTGGGCTCGGAGATGTGTATAAGAGACAGTTATAAAACTAATTAAAATTAAGTGTGCACGCAGATCATATATGTTATAATATTTTTATGGAAGAACTTACAAAAGAATTTGATAAACTACAAACAAAATATGGAAGCAAAAATCTAGATTCTGTACTTTCAAGAAAATATGGATAAGTTTTACAGGTTAAAACTAGGTAACGATTTTATAAAAAGTGGTTATGGGGTTTGTTGGGATTTTTGTGAGTACGAGCGAGATTTTTTCAAAAAAATAGGTTTAGAGCATGAGTGTTATTTTTTTCTTGTCGCTCTTGTCTAGAAGTCAGGGTGGACCAACCCACACATTTTTATTATATAAGAAAAATGAAAACTGGTTTTGGTTTGAGTATTCGTTCGAAAAATATAGGGGCATTTGGAAATATAGTAGCAAGCAAGAAGCGTTAGAGGACATTGTAGATAAGTTTTGCAACTTATTTTCAAAAAGCTTCGAAGCGGTTGAAATATATAAAACTACCAAAGCTAAAAAAGGGCTCAACACTTATGATTTTGTAAGCCATTGTTTAAAAGGCAATAAAATAGAACTTGAAATAAATAGTAAAAGATGAGTAAACACTTTCTTTTATTATTTTTTTTACATATTTTTCAAAACACTTTGTTTTTGCAATCAATATTGCTAAAATATAGTTAAATATACTAAGGAGGGAAATAATGGATTGGCAAGGAATTTGGGATACCATTGTTAATTTTTTTGAAAGCAATGGTTGGGCGATCTTAGGTTTCTTTTTAACACTTATCGCTGGTATTATTATTGTTAAAGTTGTTATTAACATAACAAGGCGTGTTTTAAATAAAACCAAGATGGAAAAAATAGCCCAGCAATTTATTGTTACTACTATTAAGTTTGTTTTATATTTGGTTTTAATTTTAATACTTTTAAGCATTGTGGGCGTTCAAATCTCTGGAATTTTAACAACTATAAGTGCGCTTCTACTAGCTGTTGGCTTGGCTCTGGAAAACAACATTGCAAACCTTGCAAATGGTATTATAGTTATATCAACTCATATGTTTAAAAAAGGAGATTATGTTTCGGTTGACGGAGTTGAGGGTAGTATTGTTGATATAAACTTCTTTTTTACAACAATTATGACTTCAGACAACAAAAAAATAACTCTACCAAACAGTGAAATGATTAACAACCCTGTTGTAAACTCTGGGGCAAGCAAAACAAGAAGGGTAGACTTCACTTTCTCTGTTGCCTATGAAACAGATGTTGAGCTAGTTAAGAAAATTGTTTTAGATGTTATGAAAAGCAACGGCAAGGTTTATTTAACCGCTGGAAACGAGCCTTTCTGCAGACTAAAAACGCTTGGGGCAAGCAGCATCGACTTTGCGGCTAACTGTTGGTGTGATAATGAAGATTATTGGGATGTTTACTACTATGTTGTAGAGAATGTTTACAACGAGTTTAAGAGAAACAAAATTTCAATTCCATATAATCAACTTGAAGTTAGAAGCAGAACAGACGAAGTTGTTATGCCATATAATGAAGCAGAGCTTCCTGAAAGGGTTGAAAAGGTGAGAGGTGAAGATGATTCTATCGACTTAGAAACAGCATCTCTTTCGGAAATTATTAGAAAGAACAAACACAAAAAAGAGGTTAACAAAAATAAAAAGAAAGCAAAAAAGAAAGCAAAAAAGAAAGCCAAAAATGTAGAAAAAACACCTTCTGCTGCCGCTGAAGATGGTGATGAAGGTTTTACTAAAGAGGCTAAGTAGTTATAGCTATTTAAAGAAGGCCGCTCCTTAGAGAGCGGTCTTTTTTAAATGCTTAACCATCTTGAATATCAATATTCTAGTTGACAAAGTTTGTTATCATTGGTATAATAACCACGCTTTTAACTTATAGTATATTAAAGTAAACACAATTGTTAATGCTGATGTGGCTCAGGGGTAGAGCAACACCTTGGTAAAGTTAAGGTAGTGGGTATATAAAAATGGCATAAATCCCTTATAAATAAAGAGATTTAGCAAATTTGGAAAAGAGGTAAAAATGGCAAAGTGTGAAAAAAGTGTGAGAATTGTGTAAAAATCAAACAAAAAACAACCTAAATATGCTAACGTGGCGCAGTAGGTAGCGCACATCATTGGTAAGATAAAAATGGCAAATTTTACCACTTAAAAAAACAAAAAATTTTACTCAAAAACTTAATATGCTAATGTAGCACAGTCGGTAGTGCACCGCCTTGGTAAGGCGGAGGTCACGGGTTCAAGTCCCGTCATTAGCTCCATTCACAAAACCCTTGAAACCATAGTAAAATAGGTAATTTCAGGGGTTTTCTTTTTTACTCAAAACTCAAAAAATTTTTATCAAAAAAACATTTGCTGTCAATTTTAGGACTAATTGCTGTCAAAATAGGGACAAAAAAAATAGACCGAAAGTCAGGTTGTTGACTATCGGTCTAAATCTTTTATAAACTACCTAATACTGACATATTTGCTGTCAATTGCTGTCAAAATGTTGATGATACAACTCAATAAATTTATCAACAGCAGCTTCATAGTAAAAACACTGTTTCGCACTTTGTTTATTATTTGGATTTAAGTGCCTAATCTTGCAAAGAGTGTTATCTTCTTTTATCAATTTATTTATTTCGTGGAATTTTGAATTTTGCTTTATTGTGTTATCTTTATCCAATATTTTTTTAACATATTCTTTATATTCCAAATCTGGTAAAATTTCATCAACTGATTTAATTGCCGGAGCATTAGGGTCGTCCGTTAGTCTATATGCTTTATAAACTGGTATGGCTTGTTTGTTTTGTTGATTTATTGCAGCAATGATATCGGAATTGGAAATATTTTTTACACTTGTAAGTAATGTATCAAATCCAACTATTATCGGTTCTTGAATATCATTATCATTCAAATCCTTAATACATTTTATTATTGCAGACACAAAATCATTATTCACGCTATCATAATTTTTATTTAAAAAATCGACAGGATTAAAAGGAATATTAAAACCTATTGGTAAAATAAACAAACTGCTTTCTTTTGTTATATCT
>USTP01000096.1 GCA_900557695.1 uncultured Thermoanaerobacterales bacterium
ATTTCTCCTATTTTTTAAAATGTGTATTTTTTACGCTTTTATGTTTAAAATTTAAAGTTAAATTATACTGTTTCTATGATAATACATGCGCATATCTACCTCCTTTTTATTATATTTGTGTATTTTTTACACTTTTGTATGGCGAAAAAATATTGCTTGATATAAACACAACTATGTGAAAAGTATTTAAAGTGAAAATCTATATAGTTTTGAAGATTTAACGCCCTTTGTTACTTGCATTTTACCAGTATCTTCAATTACTTTATTTGTGATTAGCTTTTTCCTAAAATTGCGTCTATCTAGCTTTATTCCCATAGCACCCTCATAAGTTTTTAGAAGCTCTGGAAGCGTAAACTCTTTAGGTAGCAAATTCTTTAAAATCTTTGGTCTTTCAATATTTTCTTTCAAGTATTTAATACCATCTCTTACAATCTCATCATGGTCGAATGCCATTTCAGGGAGCTTGCTAATTGAAAACCACATTGCGTCATTAGTATGAGAAGTTTCTCGCAAAATTTCATATTTTTCTGAATCTATAACCGTTATAAATGGCAAGGCAACCATTCTATAATTAGGCGCCCTGTCAACCCTTGAGTAGATGCCAAAGTTTATAAGCTCTATGTCTTTTATACCAGACTTTTCAAATATTTCTCTTCTTAAACCATCTTCCACTGTTTCGTTATTGTATAGCGCCCCACCAACCAGCGACCACATGTTTCTAAATGGTTCCAACTTCCTATTTATTAGCAAAATCTTGAAATCGCCATTTTTAACAGTGAATATGCATGCAAGAACATGGATGCCCTGTTTTAAATATCGCTTATCTTTATATTTCATTTCTATCCCTCACTTTTAAGTTTAATATATGTGTAAAAACTACACAAAGCAATTAAAAAACCATTTTACATACGATTTGTGCACATTGCACAAATTCATTTTTTAAATAAAATAAAAAAGAGGGTACCCCTCTTTTAAGCCAAGCCACGCAGGCTT
Organism: uncultured Thermoanaerobacterales bacterium; assembly: GCA_900557695.1. Lineage (GTDB taxonomy): Bacteria > Bacillota > Clostridia > Christensenellales > UBA1242 > UMGS2069. Next base: position 994 of record USTP01000096.1, read on the forward strand.
ATTTTGTTATATTTTGATACACAAGCTTTGTTATTCTTCTATTATTTAACTTCTGTTTAAAATAGTAGATTAAATAGAAAATAAAAATATAAACAACTAGCAACAAGGCATATAGAATTTGGTAAGGAAAATTCAAGTTAAGCTCTAATGGGTCATTTACCATATACATATAATCAGACCCTGGAAAAATAACAAAGTTGAGCAAGGCTCCCCAAGCAAACATAACTACAAAACATAGATAAGTTTGCCACATTTTTTTAAATTCAAACTCGGCTAGCCCCAGCGTTAGCATAAGCACACATGTAACAAACCCCAACATATGTGAAAAGGTGCTATAGATACAAGTGAACGACATATACACCCTATTTAACCCAACAGCTGGATAAAGTAGAAAAGCAACTGTTGCAAGCAGTCCACCAATCACGCCAAAGTTTAAAAGCATTTTATTTTTCGAGTAGATAGCAAATATAAACATCCAAACCATAACTGAACAAATATGCATAGGAAGCAAGATTTTTACAACATTTTCTAAATTTAAATTTTGTTCAATTATAAGATTAACAACCCTTGACAATATTTCAAAAAATAATAAAATCGCTCCCAAACAATAAAACAAGTTTCTTTTTACTTTGTCGCTTTTTTTATAGAATATTAGGGTTAGAATTATACAAAGCAGAACTGTTAACACTAAAACAATAATATGCCTTGCCCCATATAGATACTCTTCTTTGGGCAAGGCTGGATTGTTTTCATTCGTCCAAAAGTCGTGAAAAGTCATAACAGACTACTAACTCCTAAGATATTTCACTAAATATATGATGCCAACTGGCAAGCAAAAGATAAATGTTAATGCGATTAAAGTTATGTGCTTTTTATAACTACTTTTGTCGAATTCGCCACTAATATATTTCTTGTTCTGCTCTGCAAACACAAGCATAAGAATCATGTAAACAAGTGGCAACAAACAAAGTAAGCCAAGCAAAGTTTTTGAATCTTTACCTATCATACTTGCCTCTCCAAGCAAAATAAGCGTTCCAAAAACAATCGCCGAAACAATGCTAACTATATATAATGCAAGGCTAAGTTTTGATTTTACCTGCACCTTTGAAACATTTTCTTCTTTTTGTTCTACCTCACTTTGTGATGCTAAAGCACTTACTTTTTTCCCTCTTAAATATCTTATAAGTTCAAAAATACCGTAAATAACTGCACTAAATGCCGACAAAATAAGCATCAAAACAGGAAGATGCCAAGGGAAAGGCAAACCAAGGTCTATTAAATCAAAGTTTAGAGCATACGCAAAATTGTTTCCACTAATTAAAGACGCCGTCATAGACACACAGCCAATGAACACATAGCCAACAAACACTTTCCAAAAGTTTTTAAACTCAACCTTGAATTCCTTTATCTTTATTAGGTAAATAGGAACAAATATTAGAAGAGCATGAACTGTTACAGTTTGAATGTTTTCAAAATGTAAAAATGGTCTGTCCGCACTCAAAAGGTCTGGATAACAGAAGGTTAAAATCCCACCAATCATTGCGCAGGCAAACAAAATATTGTAGAGATACTGTAAAAACCTATTTTCCTTTTTCAAACAAGCACTTAAAATAAGCGTTACAATTGTAGTCCATGTCATAATGGCACACATTTGAAACGATATGTTCCACCACCAGTTAAAATCGCTAGCAGTTCCACCATTATGAACATGCATTAAGTACTTATATATTGTTCTTCCCACCTCAAGCACGAACAATATAACAGCAAGCGAAATCTTGGTTGCCCTTTTCCCCTTTTCGCTTTTTGCATGAAAAAGAAAACAACACAAAACAATAAAACCTGCCACCCAAAGAAGCAAAAATAAATGATTTAAATTAAAAAACCAATCTATAGCCTCTTGAAGTCTAACATCAAAACCAAAAAAGAAATTCATAAATACCTACCTTTTTTAAGACTCAAATATATCTTGACAATGATAGCATAATTATTATGCATAATCAATCAAAAGAAGTACTTTTTAGACCTGTCTCTTATACACATCTCCGAGCCCACGAGACTCGACGTCATCTCG
>USTP01000097.1 GCA_900557695.1 uncultured Thermoanaerobacterales bacterium
CGAGATGACGTCGAGTCTCGTGGGCTCGGAGATGTGTATAAGAGACAGCGCTTATGGCAATTTGCATTATAAGCTTTTCTACTTATTTTATAAAAGTTACATATAGTGCCAAGCTAGACGAAACAAAACTTGTTAAGGCAAGCCAAACATCAAGCATTAAAGTTTTTGATGCCTCTAAAGAAGAACTAGACACTGGTGGTATATTTTTAGAAAAACAGTGCGTAACTTTAAGCGCATTGCCATCATATGTGCCAAAAGCCTTTATAGCAATTGAAGATAAAAGGTTTTATTCACACCATGGTGTTGATTACATAAGGATGGCGGGAGCAATGCTTAGAAACATTAAAAATGGCAAAGCAAAAGAGGGCGCCTCAACAATATCGCAACAACTTATAAAAAACACCCACCTCTCTCAAGAAAAAACAATAGAAAGAAAATTCAAAGAAATAAAACTTGCCTACAAGTTAGAAAGTAAATTTAGCAAAGAAGAAATTCTTGAAATGTATTTAAACAATATCTATTTTGGTAATGGTTGCTATGGGCTTGAAAAGGCTTCTAAATTTTATTTTAATAAATCTGCAAGTGAACTTTCTCTTGGCGAAGGTGCAATGCTTGCTGGCGTTATAAATGCCCCTGCTTATTACGACCCTGTTTCAAAAAATGACAACGCGGAAAAAAGGAAAAATCTTGTTTTAAAATTGATGCTAAACAATGAATTTATAAGTGATGATGAATATCAAAAAAGTGCAAATTTGAAAGAAAATATTGTAAAAAATGCATCAAAACAGCAAAATCAACATATAAAAGCAATTTTAAGTGAAGCATGTAATGTTTTAAAAGTAAATGAAAATCAGTTAAAAAATATGGGGGTTAATATCTATACAACAATTGATAGTTCTATTCAAAAAGAGGCTGAAAGTATTGTTCAGTATAATGCATTTTTGCCAAGCAATGAGAATGATAAAAAGCCATCTGCTGGAATAATTGTTGTTGATAATAAAAACAAGCAAGTTTTAGCTTTTGCTGGGAATATGCAATATAGTTTGTTAAAGCATAAAAGGCAACCAGGTTCTAGTTTTAAGCCAATTATTGTTTATGCTCCTGCACTTGAGTCTGGCAAATACACTCCTGAAAGTATTGTTGTAGATGAACCAATAAATATTAACGGTTATAGCCCAAGTAACGCAAGCAAAACTTCTAGTGGAGCGGTTAGTTTGCGTACTGCCGTTGAAAAATCTTTAAATGTACCAGCTGTTAAAATTCTATCTAATGTGGGGGTTAATTATGCAAAGAATTTTGCTGGTAAAATGGGAATAACTTTTGAAAAGCAAGACCAGAATTTAGCATTAGCTCTTGGAGGTATGACTAGTGGAGTTACAATAAAGCAACTTGCTGATGCCTACTCTACTTTCGCAAGTAGCGGTAGATATTGCGAGTCGTCATTTATTGAGGAAATAGAGAGTTTTAATGGTAAAATTTTGTATAAGAGAAACAAAGTACTTTCTAATGCAATGGATGAATCTACCGCTTATTTGGTAACAGACATTTTAAAGGGTGTTGTTAAAAGAGGAACTGCAAAGCGTTTAAATGGTTGTGGTTATCAATTGGCAAGCAAAACTGGAACTGTGGGCAAACAAAATTCAACACTTAATACTGATGCCTACAATGTTTCCTACACTAGCGAACATACAATAGTTAGCCACCTTGAGGCAGATGGGGTTAACGAGTATATGAGTTCATCGGTTAACGGTGCCACCTATCCTACCGAGATGACTAAACAAATGCTATTAAAATTGTACGCGGGCCATTCTCCTGCAGATTTTTTAGTGCCATCTAGTGTTGGATTTTATGATATAGACACGAGGTCGCTTTTAGATAATAAAGTTGAACTTGCGGGTGAAGATGTTTTAGAAAAGTTTAAAAAGAAAGTTCTTTTAAGCGAAAACAACCTGCCACCTGTTGCCAAGAACTTTGAACCTCATGAAACGGAGCTTAAGGTAAACATGGAAGAAAATCAAAAACCAAGCTTTAATTTTGATACGAAAAAAGAAAACTCTTATAAACTGTTTAGAGAAAATGTTATAAACAATAAGAAAGAGCTTGTATCAAAAGTTGATGGCAATAACTCAAGTTTTTTATATACAGATGAAAATGCCAAATCTGGAGAGATATATGAATATTATGTTGTTGTAACAAATAATGAGAGTTCAAAGGAAAAACTAAGCAATATTATAAAGCTTATGAGTTATTAAATTTTAAAACAAATAAAAAAGCACCAAGACAAATATAACTTGTCTTGGTGCTTGATAAATTTTTACTCTGGTTCTTTTTTATTTTTTAGCTCGGTTCTTACTCTGTTTAATTGGTTTGAGTTTGCAACTATATCTTCTAACCTAGAATCAAAAATTTGTTGTATATCAGCTTGTGCGCCTTCCATTCCTTCACTTTTTAACAAATCATATGCTTCGTTTTGATTGTCAATGGCATCTTTAACAATAGTCTTTGTTAGTTGATTTAGCGAAAGTATAAAGGTTGCTTTTTCTTCTGGAGTCAACCCATCTTTTTGTATCAATATTTGCATATTTTCAATTCTGTCAAACAGACTCAAAAATTTATCTCTTTTATCGTTAAGCCTATATATTTTCTCATTAAATTCATTAACTGCCATAAAAACTTTCCTCTTTCTAATTAACTTGTTTAAATTATAAAACATTTTTAATTTATTTGCAATACTTTTAAGCTTTCTCGCCAAGATTGTGGTCTGGCTCCGACAGGAAGTTTAGTCCCGTAGGGGCTTAAAATCCCCTACTATATTTAGTAAAAAAATAAAAGCACCTAGTTTTGGTGCTTTTATGGTGCCGTTGACCGGACTTGAACCGGTACGACCTTGTGAGTCGAGGGATTTTAAGTCCCTTGCGTCTGCCTATTCCGCCACAACGGCATAACATATTTTCTGTCTCTTATACACATCTCCGAGCCCACGAGACTCGACGTCATCTC
>USTP01000098.1 GCA_900557695.1 uncultured Thermoanaerobacterales bacterium
CACGCGTAAGATCGTCGGCAGCGTCAGATGTGTATAAGAGACAGGTGCTAACTCTGGGCTCTAATTCAGTTAACCCCTTTTCTCTAGATATGTGGTAAAACATACATATTCCTCTTAAAGTGTAACTAAAATTATAGCACACTTGTTGTTCAAATTAAATTTAATAAAACTCAAATAAATTTGTTAAACTTTTTTCACGCTATCTAATAATTCAAACAACATGCATTAAAAGTTGTATATAACTTTTATTAAGTTTTTTCGTTGAAATAAACCTTGCAAAACTTTATCAGGTTTGTAAACACTATTATGGCTAAACATTTTTAACCTTCTTCCAACTACTGTAGGGGAGGGCGCATTTTTACAAACACAATAAAACTAGGCTAATCTTGATTGTATCTTTTCCAGCCCCACCAGCCAGGGATAAGTTCGATAAGTTTAACTGTTTTTCTTGTGTCATAATCTACCAAGATTTCCATATCTTTGTTTTTCTCTGAAAGTTGCATGAAAAATTCTCTGCACGCGCCACAGGGCATACCGCCATTTCCTCTTGGTGGCTTATCTCTAAAGGCAATCAACCTTTTCACAACTGTTTGACCGCTTTGAATATACATGTTAAGCCCTGCAACTCTTTCTGCGCAAAGCGCAATAACTCCGCTAGCACCCTCAATACAAAAGCCTGTATAAATCTTACCATCTTCAGCTTCTATTGCACAAACAACATGATGGGCATCAATAAAGGGTGACACGCTTGTAGGGTAATATTCTTTCTTTGCAGCCTTATACAATTTTTCCCAGATGTCCATATCATTCTCCTTTTTGTAATCTATATATTTTTTATTTTGTCATAAATTTATAAATCTCAAAGCAATTTAAAATTATCAAAGAATTAGGTCTATTTTTAGCAAATCATTATAAAACTATTGCCAAGTTTTAGCGCATGTATTAAATGAAAACCACAGGGTAATAAAAATTTGCAAACTGGGTAAGATTTGTCGCAGCTTTTGTGTTTTTGGTTTCAAATTGTAATAATAACAGACAAATGCGCATGTTTTTTGCATCTAGATTTTAATTTTCTTCAATTCTTGATAAAAACATACCATGATATTTAGTGTATTTATCAATAAAACTATCTATGTTTTTTTCTTCATCATCGGCTGTAAAATCATATGCCTGACCAGGTGCGTTTCTTTCAAAAGTATCCCAGGCGGTTGTAAGTTTGTTTGTTTGCTTAAAGCCAAGCTCTTGTAGAAACTTAACAAACTCTTCGTTTGATTTAGAATAGAAATATGCAACATTGTATTTACTAAACATAAATTCTTCACTCGTAGTAGGCGAGGCTATTCCATAAGAAATCAAGCCATTGTTGAGCAAATTTGCAAGATTTTCTTTTAAAAGATTTAAAATAAAGTTTTTGTCTTTTTCGCCCATATAGTAAATCTTTTTATGAAATGGTTCGTAATTGCTCTTTCGTATTTTCTCTTCTTCATCCTGTTTTAGAGGGCATTCAAGTATAAACAAATATGGTTCGTTTAAAATATCAACAACTTTGTAAAAAATCTTTTCAATGTTTTGTTTTGAAATGTTGAAATAAATATAATCGCCATCAATTTCAAACTCTTCTTTCACTTGATCCGCTTTTGGCACTTTAAAAACATCTAAAAATTCCATAAACACCTCACTTCTAATTATACCAAAATCTTGCCAATCTTCAAATAAAAACGCAAGTAATTTAATTTTTGGCGTTTTAATTTTTCTTTCGCTATTTAAGTAATTGTAAACAATTTGGTTAAGAATTTTTCATAAACCAAAGGGGCGCCTTTTTTAGCCATTTCGCTAAAAAACATTAAAAGCACGCCTAAAAACATACATAGCAAGATGCAAAAACAACCCGAAAATCCTAGATTCTTGGATTGTTTGCTACTATGGTGAAGAAACTGGCGACCAAAACCTGTGGCTCATCATTGAACCCACAAGGCTTCCAGCAGACTTCGCTTCAACAGGGGAGTTCGAATTCTCAATTCGAACCTGCCAATAAAAATTCGAACCAAAGAGGGTTCCTTCAGAGTGCTGAGCCATATGGTTCAAAATCTCAATTCGAAAATGGGCGTAGAGCACCTGAATTTGAACCTTTTGCAAAAATAACGAATGCCAACCTTGAAAAAGGGGAGGTTGAAACCAAAAACGACGAAACTGCAACTGCAAATGAGAAAGTTGAAACCAAAAACAAGAAAAGGGGAAACCCCAAAGACAAAAACAAAAAGTCGACACTCGCTATTCAAAGATTTTCAAACCACATCAAGTTCATTGACTACATCCCAACCCACGAAATCATCACATACAGGCACTTATTTGCCTACGGCTTTTATGTGGAGTAAATGTAACACAAAATTTTGATGTAGAAAATCTTATCAAAAAGATGAATTTTTAAAATAATAATGTTATAATGAAACTGATGAAGGAGCTTTTATGAATTTAGATGAATTTCATAATATTATTGGGAAAACAATTATGCATTGTCAAATAATTGAACATGATATAAAAAGAATTTATGCTTCAATGCTTAAAGGTGATTATTATGACAATCTAATTAAAGTTGAGAAGTGGTCTCTTGGACAAACAATAAAAAAATTAAAAGAACTCGATTTTAGTGATAAAAAACCATATTTATCTGCAAGCGATTATAATTTTTTAATGCAAATGACAGAAAAAAGAAATCATTGGTGTCATGAGGCATATCAAAATTTTATATACAATAAAGAGTTTTTAAATAGCAAAGAATATTTAGATGAGTGTTATAAGTTGCAGAGAGATTATGATAGATTATCTCAAGTTAGCAAAAATGTAGAAGATGTAAGGATAGAAATTCAAAAGAAGTTTGGTAGAGTATAACTATCATCATGTGCGTTTCAATATTTTGAAATAGTTTTATGTATTTAAATGTTGAGTCTGTCTCTTATACACATCTGACGCTGCCGACGATCT
>USTP01000099.1 GCA_900557695.1 uncultured Thermoanaerobacterales bacterium
TTTATAACATTTTCTACTATTTTTTTTACTCTTTTTTATATTTAAATAAAAAGCACCCAATATTTTGGGCGTTTTTACTCGTTTTTGTTACGCTTCTGGTTCCTCATCAATTATTGTCAGCGCATTTTTTCTTTGTATTTCTCTCTTGATATCTATCATTTTTAAATACAATCTTTTACTATCGTCATCTAGATGATTTAATATGCTTCCAGTGTTACCATATAATGCAGATAAAAACTCATATGCATCGTTCAATCCATCTAGCATACTATCGGCAAGCTCTGCAGTGCTTTCTTTTGCGTTATTATACACGCCCAAGGCTACTTGTAGTCTATTATAATTGCTTTGCTTTAATTCTTCGTGTCTACTTTGAATTTTCATTAGCTCTAGCTGTTCCTTGCTTCCAGGCTCAGCTTCACCAATAAGTCTTTTATCTTCTTCTATTATAAGGCAAACAGCATCATAATCTTTTTGCACTTCAATAGCCTCTTCTTCTCTTCTTTTTACAAAAGCTTTTATAACATCTAGCGCATCTTCATGAGATAATTCACTTTCACTATTTCTCAAGTATGCAAGATCTAACCTACCGCAAAGAACTTCCTCTAAAATATCCACAAATCTTTCAATCTTATTTTCCATTATTCGTCCCCCATTTCAGCACCATTTGTTTGATTTTCTACAACTACAAGAGCGCCTTGCCTTTCAAGCTTTCTTATATACTCACTACAAATTCTAAGGCAGTTATTTATATATTCTAGATTTCTGTTGTGAGACAACATTGAGTATTTATATATCTCGTTAAACTTTTCGCAAGCAAAATCATCTTTATTTGTTCCTATGTTATTTTCATAAACAGACTGCATTCTAGCTCTTTCATCTTGCATCCATTGCTGGTCTGCCTTAATGCATTTTATGCTTTCTTCAATAACGCTCAGTAGCCTATGCCTGCTTGCATCAAGCATACCCAGTTCTTCGTTTAAAGACTCATACATGGCCTTCACATCTTCTTTGGCCTTATAGTAACCATCAAGAGCCTGTTCATAGCCTATTGCATCATTTGAAATTAAAGACTTGAACATTTCTGCTTTTTTAGCATTTTGGGTTTCAAGTTTTTCGTCATACATAAGTTGCGTGCATCCAGCCCAACTAGAACTATCAACATATTCGTTATATAAATCATCTAGGTTTGCATGCAAAGTGGCAAAGTCTTCTTCACAGGTTTGCACTGTCTTTTCATAACACGCCTTAGCTGCGTCAACCACAATATCTAAAGTGGCTTTTCTTAAGGCCCCGACAAGTTCTTCATACTTTTCCATAAAACAACTCCAATAAAAAATGTCTATAAACTACGGTAAACACATTTTATCATAGCTTATAAACATTTTCAAGACCCATTTTTTTATTTATGATAATTTCTTTATCAAAGCTGCTGTAAACTTAACGGCTTCATTTGCCTTGATGGTAAATTTTTCTCCAGTTTTTCTCACATCAACTTCAACTTCATTGTTGTCAAGCCCCCTACCAACTGTTATACGGATAGGAACCCCTATTAGTTCAAAGTCGTTAAACTTAACGCCTGCCCTTTCATTTCTATCGTCAAGCAAAACAGGTATCTCTTTGTCTTCTAACTCTGCATACAGTTTCTCGGCAAACGAAACCTGGTTTTCTTTCTTTGTGTCAACAACAATAATGTCAACTTTAAAAGGCGCTATGCTCATTGGGAGAATAAGACCCTTTTCATCATGGTGCTGGTCTATGATGCTAGCAACCATCCTCTCTAAGCCAATTCCGTAGCAACCCATTTGCATCACTTTCATTTGCCCATCTGTGTCAACAAATTTGGTGCTAAACTTTTCTGTGTATCTAGTGCCTAGAGCAAAAATATGCCCAAGTTCATCCCCCTTAGAAATATGAAGATTTCCACCACAAACAGGGCAAACATCATTTTCATCTGCAAACCTAAGATCCGCCCACTCACACTTAAAGTCTGCATTGTTAACATCTATAAAATGCACATTTTTCTTATTTCCACCAACAACAAAATTAGTCATAGCTTTAATTTCATAATCGGCAATAATTCTAACATTTTTAAGCTCTCCAACAGGTCCCACATAGCCCATCACGCTTCCAATAGACTTTATCTCTTTTTCGCTAGCAAGTTCAAGCGAGCCAGCCTTAAGCAAGAATGCAAGTTTCGATTCGTTAACCTCTCTATCCCCTCGAACCAAAACCATAACCAACTTACCATCGGCATTATATACCATGCTTTTAACAAAATCTTTTGGCTCTCTTTGAAGCATTTTAACAAGGTCTACTATCCTCTTCGTGTCTGGCGTTATAACCTCTTTGTATGTGCCTTTAAACTTCATGTTTTCTTTATACGTGTCTTTAATTTCAACCTTTTCAAGGTTTGCGCCATAGCCACATTTGTCACAAAATGCAATATCGGCATCCCCCTCATTTGAAATAGCCATATATTCATGGCAGTAAAGCCCACCCATTGCTCCACCATCAGCTAAAACAGGCACGGTTTTTAAACCAAGACACGAGAAAAACTCGGTGTAAACCTTGCCCATCTTCTTGTAGTAGTCGTCAAGATCGGCAACAGTTGCATGGAAAGAATATGCATCTTTCATTGTAAACTCTCTTGCACGGCAAAGACCTTTCCTTGGGCGAATTTCATCACGGTGCTTTTGCTGAATTTGATAAATAGAAAAAGGCAAATCATTATACGACTTAACATATGCCCCAGCAACTAGCGTTGCATATTCTTCATTTGTAGGGCTTAATGCGAACTCATTTTCCCCCCTATCTTTTAATTTAAACATCTCTTTACCAAAAGCGTTCCACCTGCCCGACTGCTCTAGCGTTTCTTTAGAAACCAAAATTGGAAACTTCATTTCATTGCAGTTTACCTCTGTCTCTTATACACATCTCCGAGCCCACGAGACTCGACGTCATCTCG
>USTP01000100.1 GCA_900557695.1 uncultured Thermoanaerobacterales bacterium
CGTAAGATCGTCGGCAGCGTCAGATGTGTATAAGAGACAGTTATAACTTTATTATATTGTTTGCGTTTTTTAGTTTAAGAATGTATAATGTCTGTTGTGATGAACACACAAAAACAATAAGGAGAAAAAGCATTTTATGACTAAAAAATTTGTTTACAAATTTGCTGAAGGCAAAGCTAACATGCGTGAACTTCTTGGTGGTAAGGGTGCTAACCTTGCAGAGATGACTAATATTGGTCTTCCTGTTCCTCAAGGTTTTACTATCACTACCGAGGCGTGCATCAAATATTATGATGACGGCAGAAAAATCGCAGACAATATTCAAAAAGAAATTTTTAAAAATCTAGCAGACCTTGAAAAACTAACTGGCAAAACTTTTGGTGGAAAAAACAATCCACTTCTTGTTTCAGTTCGTTCTGGTGCTAGAGCGTCTATGCCTGGAATGATGGACACTATTTTAAACCTTGGTTTAAACAGTGAAACTGTTGAAGGCTTAGCAAAGCTAACTGGCAACCCAAGATTTGCTTATGATAGTTATCGTAGATTTATTCAAATGTTTGCAGATGTTGTTATGGAAGTTCCAAAGCCACTTTTTGAGAACATTCTAGACGAAGAAAAGCACAACAAGGGTGTTTCTCTTGACACTGGGCTTGATGCAGACGACATGAAAAACATCGTTAAGAAATTCAAGGCTCTTTATAAGAAAGAAAAGGGCGAGGAATTCCCTGAAGATGTTAAAACTCAGCTTATTTTGGCTGTTGAAGCCGTGTTTAGAAGCTGGGAAAACCCAAGAGCTATAGTATACCGTAGAATGAACGATATCCCTTCAAGCTGGGGAACCGCTGTTAACGTTCAATCAATGGTATTTGGTAACATGGGTGATGACAGTGGTACAGGCGTTGCATTCACTCGTAACCCTGCTACTGGCGAAAACAAGTTATATGGTGAGTATTTAATGAACGCTCAAGGTGAAGATGTTGTTGCTGGTATTAGAACACCAAGCCCAATCTCTGAACTTAAAAAGCAAAACAAGGCGGTTTATGAGCAGTTTGAACAAATTTCTAAAACTCTTGAAAACCACTATAAAGATATGCAAGATATGGAGTTTACAATTGAACATGGTAAACTTTATATGCTTCAAACTCGTAATGGTAAAAGAACAGCAAAAGCTGCACTTAAAATTGCTGTAGATATGGTTAAGGCAGGAATGTGGACTGAGAAAGACGCACTTTTAAAAATCGAACCAAAGCAACTAGACAGCTTGCTTCATCCAACTTTTGAGGCTGAGGCATTAAAGAAAGCTAAACCTGTTGCAACTGGCTTAGCTGCATCTCCTGGTGCTGCCGCTGGTAAGATTGCCTTCACTAGCGAAGAGGCTAAAGAAAGAGCTGCTGCTGGCGAAAAGGTTGTTCTTGTTAGGTTAGAAACCTCTCCTGAAGATATAGAAGGTATGGCTGCAAGCCAGGGTATTTTAACTGTTCGTGGTGGTATGACCTCTCACGCAGCCGTTGTTGCTCGTGGTATGGGAACTTGCTGTGTTTCTGGTTGCTCAGCTGTTAAGGTTGATGAAGAAAAGAGAACCCTTGAGGTTGCAGGTAAAACTTATACCGACAAAGATTATATTTCTATAGACGGTTCAACAGGTAATGTTTACGCAGAGCAAATTCCAACCGTTCCAGCGTCGCTTTCTGGCGACTTTGGCAAAATTATGGCGTGGGCTGATAAATATCGTGCGCTATCTGTTAGAACTAATGCCGATAATCCTAGAGATGCAAGGCAAGCTTATGAATTTGGTGCGGAGGGCGTAGGCTTATGTAGAACCGAGCATATGTTCTTCGAAGCAGATAGAATTATGGCAGTTCGTGAGATGATTGTTTCTAAAACTGCAGAAGAAAGAAGAAAAGCTCTTGCTAAAATTCTACCTATGCAAAGAAAAGACTTTGAGGGTATTTACAAGGAGATGAAGGGTAACCCTGTTACAATTCGTTTGCTAGATCCACCTCTTCACGAGTTTCTTCCTCACACTGATGATGAAATTAAGGTTCTTGCTAAAGAGATGGGCTTAAAGTTTAGCGAACTAAAAGCAACAGTTGAGTCTTTGCACGAATTTAACCCTATGCTTGGTCACCGTGGTTGCCGTTTGTGCATAACATACCCAGAAATTGCAGAGATGCAAACAAGGGCTATAATTGAAGCCGCTGTTAATGTTAAGAAAGAAAAGGGCTACAACATTACTCCTGAAATAATGGTTCCACTAGTAGGCGAAAAGAAAGAGCTTGACTATGTTAGGGAATATATCGTTAAAACTGCAGACGAAGTTATTAAAAACTCTAAAGTAGATATGCACTATAAAGTTGGTACCATGATTGAAATCCCAAGAGCTGCCCTAACTGCAGACAAAATTGCAGAAACTGCAGAGTTCTTTAGCTTTGGTACAAACGACCTAACTCAAATGACTTATGGCTTTAGCCGTGATGATGCTGGCAAGTTCTTAAAAGACTATTATGAAAAGAAAATCTTTGAACAAGACCCATTTGCTCGTATAGATGAAGAGGGTGTTGGTAAACTTGTGGCTATGGCTGTTAAGCTAGGTAAGCAAACAAGGAAAGACATTAAGCTTGGCATTTGTGGTGAGCATGGTGGCGATCCTGCAACTATTGAGTTCTGCCACAATGTTGGTTTAACCTATGTTTCTTGCTCTCCATTTAGGGTTCCAATTGCAAGGCTTGCTGCGGCTCAAGCAAATATTAAAAACCCTAGAAAGTAATATTTTTATTAAAAAATAAACCTATCCTCAACCGATAGGTTTATTTTTTGATTTGAATTCATCAGTATATTTACTAAATTTTTGTCCTTTGCTAGCCATAGAAAAA
>USTP01000101.1 GCA_900557695.1 uncultured Thermoanaerobacterales bacterium
GCGTAAGATCGTCGGCAGCGTCAGATGTGTATAAGAGACAGGTATGCAGTTTTTACTTAATTTAGTTGTCCATTCTTGACAGAAAGTTAACAATATAATATCATTAAATTATGAAAAGTAAGTATGATTTAAGTTTTATAAAAAAAGAGTATAACTCTGATTTATTGGTGAGCGAATACACTAGAAAGAGCATTGAGTGTGGGTTAATTGAAAGTGAAAAACATGTTTTTGAAAAATATATAAAACCAAGTGATAAAATTATAGATATAGGTTGTGGGGCAGGTAGAATATCCTTTGGTTTATATTCTTTGGGGTATAAAAATGTTTATGGTTGTGATTTAGCCCCAAACATGATTAAAGCTGCAAAAAATTTAAATAAACAAAAGGGATTAAATTTACATTTTTTTATTAGGGACATATGTAAAAGAAGTATATTTAATAAAAAATATGACGTGGCGATTTTTTCTTTTAATGGATTGATGTGCATTCCAGGTCAAAAAAATAGAAAAAAAGCTGTTAAAAATATCAATCATATGCTTAAAGAGGGGGGGTTATTTATTTTTACAGCACATGACCGAGAAAAAATTGATAGCATGAATGAATTTTTTAAACAAGAAAAAGATAGATGGGATAAGGCCGAGCAGGGTGAAAATTTATTAGACTTTGGTGATGTTGAAAATCCAGATAAGTTTGCTAGTTTTTTACATATTCCAAATAGTGATGAAATAAAGGATTTGCTAGAGGAAAACGGTTTTGCAGAATTGGAAATAATAGAGAAAGATAAATTGAGTGGCATAGATAAAAACAACGAAGAAATAGGTAATTGTTTTTTCTATGTTGCTAAAAAGGTTAGATAATATGGATAAACTAATAGAATTTGACAATGGTTTACGCTTGTGTTTAAAAAAAGACATATCTGTTTATTCTGTTAATGTTTTATTTTCAGTAGAATGTGGGGCTTTTTATCCAAAAACCCAAAAAGTTGGCGTTGCTCATATGCTTGAGCATAACATTTTGTCAGATTCAGATGATAAAGAATTATCTTTGAATGAAGAATTAGGAAAAATTGGAACTTTAGTTGAGGCATATACTTATGATTTTAACACTGTATATAGCATAAGAACTTTTAATGAATATCTGCCTTTGTGTATCAATTTATTGTATAACAAAATTTTCAATGCGAAATTTGACAGACTTTTCTTTGAAAAAGAAAAATCTGTGATTTATAAAGAATATTTAAAACAAAGGAATAATGTTATGCCCGCTAATGCATTTATTGCTTCTGAGAAGTTTTATAGTGGCACTATTATTGAGAATAGCGGATATGGCATTGGAACAAAAAAACAGATAGACAATATTACTTTTGATGATATGGTTGATTTTTATAATAACTATTATACAAAAAGCCGAACAACCATGGTTATTGCAGGTAATTTTCAAGAGGAACAAGTACTTACAACTGTAAACAAGTTAATTGAAAAAGAGAACGAAAAAACTAAACATATTTCTTTTATTGAGCAAGATATTGCGTTTTATAATGAAAATCAAATAAAAGTTATTGGTAATAACGAGAAACTTGGTTCGACTTGTGTTGAGATTGTTTTTAGTGCTTGTAATGAGCTATATGAAAAGAAATGGATTTATGAATGTTTGGCGTTAATGCTTAGTGGTTTGTCCACATCATCACTTTTAAAAAATAAGCTTAGAAATCAATTGGGATATATTTATAATTGTGATGCTTCACTAGATTCAAGTATATGTTACAAAATTTGTGGTACTTTAAATATTAGATATTATGTTGACAATAGGTATGTTGAAAATTCAATAATTGAATGCTTTAAAATAATTAAACAATTACGAACAGAGGTTAATAAAAACCTTTTAGCATATGCTAAAATTAGCCTTATAAATAATTTAAAAATAAAACTTGAAAATATTGAGAAGGTTTGTAGTTTTAATGCTCAAAATTTAATGCTATTTGGCTCTTTATTTGACATAAAAAAAGAGATAGCAACTATCTCTAAAATAAGTGAACAAGATATTCAAAAGTGTATTGAACATATGGTGTCACACATGAAAGTTATATCTATAATGGGCAAAAAGGTTAATGAAAAAAAATTGCAGGGGAAATTAAGTAGTATATTTTAAAAGATAATCTTTTAATATTTCAAAATATTTTTGTAGTTTTTCTATGCTTAAAGACCCGCCATCTTCACCATGGCAACGATTATTTGCAAAATTGCAAGTAATGCAAAAACTAAAACTTTTAATATTCTGTTGATTTAAAAATGATGATTCATCATTCATACTTTGGTAAACAGAGATTGCTGCTACATCTTTGTTTGCCATTTTTTTTATTTTTTTTGCAAGATTAAAATTATCGTTTTCAATAGTGCAAATATGAGTGTAGTGGCAATAAGGGGTAACGTCTAAACATATATTGAAAAGAAAAGTTTTATAACTAAATAGTGGAACATTTAAAATGTCTGGATTGTCAGACTCTTCGTTGTCGGCAAATATATAAACTATTTGTGTTTTATCTAGTTCTTTCATTAAAAGTAACATAACATAATTAGTTAAAGAATTGTCAAAGGTTCCTAGAAGAACATCGTTTTGTTGTTTGCAAAAGCAGACGCTATAAACATTGTCTACGTGAGATGATATAGTTATAAACTTTTCCTTGCTATTGAAATGAATATTACTAACAAGAATGTAGCCATTTTCAATAATTATTTTATATTTTGAAGTATCAATGTTTTCAATAATGGTTTTTATTTTATCATTTTCTTTATTGCCCCTTAGTGTTCCTGATGGGCATTTAGTCTGTCTCTTATACACATCTGACGCT
>USTP01000102.1 GCA_900557695.1 uncultured Thermoanaerobacterales bacterium
CTACACGCGTAAGATCGTCGGCAGCGTCAGATGTGTATAAGAGACAGATATATGACAATATAAAGTTACCAAAAAGAGCAACGGCAAACTCTGCTGGATATGATTTCTTCCTACCATTTGATATTTCGCTTAAAGCTGGTGAAAGTATAACAATACCAACAGGTATTAGGTTTTCGTGTAAAAAAGACTATTGTCTGCTCATGATGCCTAAAAGTGGGCTTGGCAATAAAAACCGTTTTCATCCAAACTGCATCGTACCCCTTATTGATAGTGACTATTTTTATTCAGATAACGAAGGGCATATTTTAACTATGATGATTCATGACAGTCGTGATTCAAAGGCTGTGCTAAGTTTGCCTGCGGGAAAGAGCTATGTTCAGGGCGTGTTTTTAAGATTTGGAATCACCTACAGCGACTCTGCTAGTGAAAAACGCAATGGTGGTTTTGGTAGCACCGATAAAAACAATCAAAAAAGCTAAACAAACAAGTCGTGATTTTTTCGGCTTGTAAACAAAAATCAAACTAATCAAAACAAGCGGTGCAAGGCTCGGAAAATGCCTAAAAGCAGGAGTTTAGTTACCTAAATAACTGTTTATGTTTAATGCCTTTTACAATGAACAGAAATTAATTTAAAATAATTTTTAGTTCGCACAGTTTTTCATCGGTATAAAAAAAATCACGGCAAGCCGTGATTTTTTATGTTTTATTTTAGTTTATTGCGTCATTAAGTTCGCTATAAGACATCTTGTCTACATAAACTATCAAACCTTCATCCTCATACTTTTTAACAAGTTCGTTTCTAAAATCAGAGAAGAATGTTCCATCATCCCCTATTAAGCTATCTTTAACAAGGTCGTAAACATATTCATACAAGGTTTGTTCTGTTAAATTTGAGATATAAGTAGATTTTAAATCTTCTATTATCTCGGCATCACTCTTATCCGTAACGCTAACAACCTCGCCAGCATCATAAACACCAGTTAGCATCATTAAATGAACGCCATAATCAGATACAACCGAAGAAATTGTTTCACCTATACCTGTGCCATCTGCATTGGTTAAATATGCTTCATAAAGAGCCCTTGCTCCATTCGCGAAATCTTTAACAAAACTGCCATGATTATCCGTTTCGCTTGAAATTGTAAACCCAAGCACTCCCGACAAAGCATCATTTGTTAAAGAACCTGTATCTCCACTATATTTCCATGTAAACTCTTGGAAAAGAAGTGTTCTAACCCTTGTTTCAGCTTCACTTTGCTGCTCTGGGGTCATTTGCGCATACTCACTTGAAGTTCTTAAAGTTTCAAGCCTAGCTTCAACTTCGCTATTATATAACTGCCTAATCTCGGCTATAGAAATTTTCTCATCTTCGCCAGTATCTGCATTTTTAACAATATAGCCATCTTCATCTCTATAAGAAGTTGTCATATCTTCAGAAACATATAATGCCCTAACTTGCTCGTAGTAATCTCTAAAAATTTTGTCTTTAGCCGTGTCATACCCCTCAGTGTTTTTCAAAATTTCTAGAGTTTCATCATCAAAAGAAATTAGAACATGTTGAACAGAGAAATAAACATACTTGCCATTGTAGTGGTATAAAACAAGGTTCTCGGTTTCAGTTGAGGTTATAACTGAAATATAATTGTCTTCAACAGTGTTGCTTTCAATAGAAGCATTTAAAAGCTCTTTGTATTTTTCAACAATTGCACTATCTGTTAAAAGCCCCTCTTCAACAATCGTAGAGTTTATATACTCTTGATACTTAGTGTAAAGTGCATTTTCATAATAGCTCTCATAAATTCTCTCAATCTCTGCTTTTAAAACAGCATCTCTCTTAGAATCACGCTCATTTGCTTTTGCACTAAGCATTAAGTCAGACAAATACATATTATAAGCTTTAAGCCTATTTGCCCTTTCGCTTTCCTCAATTGGAACCATGTTCCTGTCTTCATCATCAGTAGCATTATTATATGTATACACGCCATCTTCAAATTCGGCAATTTTGTCGTTAATGTTATACTCTGGTGCGCTTTCAGCATCTGAGTAGTCTATCTTAACAACTTCTTCAAACTTGTATGGTTCATACTTATATGCGGTTTCGGTATCGCTTTCTTCATCTTGAAGCCTTTCAGGCAAGTTATCTTCATTAGAATCAGCAAGAAGAAGTATAGCTTTTTCTTTTTCATCAATTTGGGCATAAATGTAGTCAAACACATCATTCCAAACATCAGTCATGTCTTCCTCTGTGAAAACAAGAGTTTTATCTTCTAGCATTTTGTTTGCCTCTGCCAAAATTATTTCTCTTGCTATAACAGAATCATAGAAAACTTCCATAATATAGTCTTCATCGTAATACATGAAATAGTAATAGTTTTGCTCGTAAAAGCTATAATAAGAATTTATTAGTTCCTGCCTTGTAACAACAGTGTCACCAATCTTTAGTGCCGCAGCATCGTTTTCTCCATTATCTCTCTTGATGATTAGCGAGCAACCAGAAAAGATTGACAAACACATACATATACACAAAACAAAGGATAAAAACCTAGTTTTAAAATTTTTCAAAATTTATACCTCCAATGCACCGTATATTTAAACATAATAACCACTATAGTATAAAGCAATACCTGTCTCTTATACACATCTCCGAGCTCACGAGACTCGACGTCATCTCGTATGCC
>USTP01000103.1 GCA_900557695.1 uncultured Thermoanaerobacterales bacterium
CGAGATGACGTCGAGTCTCGTGGGCTCGGAGATGTGTATAAGAGACAGAATTAATGCAGAGTATCAAATAGATTTGTCTACAGGTTTTAATAAAATGCATAATAAATAGTAAATACTTATTGCCTCTCTTTTTGAGATAAAAGAAAGGGGAAAAGAGATTGGTCACACTGCAAGGTGTGGCTTTTTCATGCAACAAAATGCTGGAAAGAGGGGTGGTGGGAATAAAAAGTTGAAATAATTTTATGGGGACGGTGAAAAGGCTTATAAAATAAGGGATTAATAGGTTTTGGGTGATTGGGAAATATGTTGAATGCTGGTTTGTGGGAATATATAAAAGGGGTTGTTTTGGTTAAAATTGGGAGATTTTTTTGCAACAAGAGTGCCTTATATAGAGAGGCATTTTTTTATTTGAGTTAAAAAAAGGTTATTGTTTTTGCCTTTATTTGAATAACGAAACGGGCAGTTTTGTTTTGAGAAAATGTCTAGGAGCGAAGGGTTTATTAAAGGTTGCTGAGCAGAGAAAGGGAAAATATAAATGGAGGTGTTTATGAAATATGGCAAGTAATTAGTATGGCAAAAAACAAGAAAAAGGTTTAGATTTGTGCTTGATATTAAAATTGATAGGCGAGTCGGGAAAATGCGTTAAAGCGCTTTTAATATCTTTATCTTTATAATCTCATTATAAGAACATATTCTAATAATATTTATTTAGATTAAAAAATAAAAGAGGGGGTGACGGCGAAAATGGGCGGTGTTTGGCGAACTTTATGAGTGGTAAAGAAAATGTAAAGGTCAGGGGTATTTTAAGAAAACTGGGGCGAGTAATGGGCATAGTTCAAAACAAACAAGTGGAAGTTGATTTAGACTGGAAATTGGAGAGAATAGGTAAATTGATTGCTAAAATTAATGGAAGCAGGAAAAGAGGTGGCTCAAAGTGATGAAAATACGCCAAAAAGCCAAGAAAATAAGGACATATTTTGACGCACCACCTAACTATACTGACGCACTTTGCGCCACCTACGTTTAGCTGAGAAGTGGGAAACCCACTTTCGGTTTAAGCAAGACATTGAGCAGTTAGGAATTTTGAATTTATAGAATTCATTTAACCCAAGTCGGCTTTTCATTAACTCAAAAAGTTTAGCAGGTAATAGCTTTTGAGGTTCCTACTTAAAACAAAAAGAAATAAAATCTTTAAACAAAAATTATTTAACTCATTGCCTCTCTAATTGTGATGAGGAGAATAATTATGAATGAACAAAATTTAAACAATATTGTTGTGATAGATAGAGTTTCAAAGAAGGTGTTAAATGAACCACAGGTTGAGATTGATGAAGAGGTTTACGCCGAGGCGGTTTTAAGATTGGTGGAGAAATTATTGGTAGGTTTAAGGCGAGGCGAGAGTATAAAAAGAATGACCCCGAGGAGTGTGTTTTCATATCAAAAGCCAAAAGAAAAATAAACTAAAAAACACTCAGGTTTGTGCTGGACTTATGAAAAAGTTTGTGGTATGTGTTTGTGATGAAAGATACTCAAAAATAGAAAAATAAATTATAGGAGTAGAAATGAAGAAAATTGTAATTTATGCTAGATATTCTAGTGACAGGCAAACGGAGCAGTCAATCGAGGGACAGCTTCGAGTGTGTCACGAGTATGCGGAGCGCAATGATTATGTAGTTGTTCATGAGTATATTGACAGGGCGCTATCGGGGACAACCGACAGAAGGCCTGCCTTTTTGCAGATGATTGAGGACAGCAAGAAAAAAGAGTTTGAGTATGTGCTGGTGTATCAACTTGATAGGTTTGCAAGGAATAGATATGACAGTGCAAACTACAAAATGAAACTTAAAAAGAATGGAGTTCGCGTGCTGTCGGCAAGAGAAAATATTTCGGATGATGCCAGCGGAATTTTGATGGAAAGTGTGCTTGAAGGTATGGCGGAGTATTATTCTGCCGAGCTTAGCCAAAAGGTCAAGCGTGGCGTACGTGAAAGTTTAATTAAGGGCTATTACACAGGCGGTCAGGTTACATACGGCTACAAAATTGAAGATAAGAAATGGAAAATTGATGAAGAGCACGCAGAGTTTGTTCGACAGGCGTTTAACGCATATGCAATGGGCGAGAAGGCGACCGAAATTGCAGACCACTTAAACGCACAAGGTTCAAGAACTTCGATTGGTAAAAAGTGGAACGGCAATGCGATTTCCAAGATGCTACACAACCAAAGATATATTGGAATTGAAAAGTTTGGCGGTGAGATCTTTACTGATGTAATTCCGCCGATAGTTGAAGAAAAGTTGTGGCAAGTGGTGAATGACATGATGAAACACTATCGCAGGAACTACAAAAAGGACAAATACGACCCCTACTTTTTGACGGGCAAAATTTTCTGCGGATACTGCGGTGAAAGTGTGATTGCTGAGGCGGGTTCCAGCCATATGGGAACGAGGTACAAATATTACAAGTGTCACACGAAAAAGGTCAAGGGCAAGGCGTGTTTGCTTAGAAATTATCGTAAGCACGAACTTGAGCAACTCATTATTGATAAAACTAAAAAATACATTTTAACCCCAAGCAAAATTGAAGAGATTGCACATATGGTCTGTCTCTTATACACATCTCCGAGCCCACGAGACTCGACGTCATCTC
>USTP01000104.1 GCA_900557695.1 uncultured Thermoanaerobacterales bacterium
GTTATAAACCAAAATTATTATAAGATTGGTGAAAAATCTCAATTCTTTAGTAACCTTTCAAAGCCTACAACAAGATTTATAAATGGTTTTGTTTACGGTGTTGTTGGTTTATTTGGTGCTTTAGAGGCTATAAACGGCGTTATAAGCGTTGATATTATTAGTACATTCTTATCATACTCCAACTCTTTTGGTAGACCTTTTGAAGAAATAAGTAGCAATATTTCAGATATACAATCTGCTTTTGCCGCCGCAGGTAGAGTTTTTAATGTGCTTGAAGAACCAAACGAAGTGTCTGATGAAAATCTACCAGAGCTTCTTGATTGCAACGGAGAAGTTTCAATTAAAAATGTAGACTTTTCATACATACCAAAAGTTAAACTCATTCAAAACCTTAATCTAGAGGTTAAAAAAGGCATGAAAGTTGCTATTGTTGGGCCTACTGGTTGTGGAAAGTCTACTATTATAAACCTTTTAATGAGATTTTATGATGTTAATAACGGAAGTATAAGCGTTAGTGGATCAAATATTAAAGAGATAACTAGAAGCAGTTTAAGAAATAAATATGGAATGGTTCTTCAAGAAACATGGCTATTTAACGCTACTATAAGAGAAAATATAGCTTATGGTAACCCAAATATTCCTTTAGAAGAAGTTATTGAAGCCGCAAAACTTGCTGGTATTCACGACTTTATTGAAAAGATGCCTGATAAATATGATACAATGGTTATAGAGGGCGGTAGTAACCTTTCTCAGGGTGAAAAACAACTTTTATGTATTGCAAGAGTTATGCTTTTAAAGCCTCCTATGCTAATTCTAGACGAGGCAACAAGTAATATTGATACTCGAACTGAAATGAACATTCAAAAGGCATTTAATACTATAATGAAAGGACGAACATCTTTCATAGTTGCTCATAGGCTTTCAACAATAACAAATGCTGATATAATACTTGTTATGAATAAGGGCAATATTATAGAGCAAGGAACGCATGAAGAGCTTTTAAGTAAAAAAGGTTTTTATGCAAACTTATATAACAGTCAGTTTGCTAAAGTTTAAAATAAAAATCTAAGATTAAGTTCTTAGATTTTTTTATTTAGTATTTTAATTTTTTTACATGCTTGTTAGTTTAGATAATTTTTATTATTTTAGTAGTTTTAGTAGTAGGTTATGTTAATATGTTAATAACTAGTTTTTTATTAGTGTTTTTCTATATTTTAGGTGTTAACAACTTGTGAAAAAAATTGTAAAAAATTATAAGTTTTTTAACACAAAAGTTAATAACTTGGCATTAGTCTATTTCAACACCTTCAAAGAAATAGTTTATTATTTCTTTATAAGTTTTTCCTTCATTAGCTAAAATTATAGCATATTCTTGAGAAAGACCCACTCCGTGGCCATATCCAAGACCAGAAATTGTAACAGAACTACTAGTTACTACTATATCTGTTATTAAAGTAGACTTCATTTTAGTGCTTCCAATATTAAGTCTAAATGTGGCAGCAGAAATTTCTTTACCTCCAATAATTAAGGTTAAACATCTACCACTTTCACTAACTTCTCCTTTTTTAAAAGAAGAAACATTGCTAACAGAGGCTCCCATATTTCTTAAAGCATTTAGTATTTCATCCTTAGAAAAAGTGTAGCTCCAACTATAGTTATTTGAGTTTGAGTTGGTTTCTCCTGTTTTTACTGATTTTAGATATGGAAGATTTTCACTAGACAAACTAAAACCATCTTTTAAAAGGGCTGTTTTACCGCCACTGTTTGAATGAAAGTAGGCATTTATATATTCGCCTTCGTATTTAACAGTTTGCTCGCTAGTTTCTTTAACAGCTTTTTTTATTTTGTCATTTATTTTATCTTTTGCATAGGCTTGAGCTTCGGTTATATCGGTTGAAATATCTGCTCCCTCATATTTAGAAGTAGATGACTCTAGAAATTTATAAGTGAAGGTTCTTGCCATAACTGCTTGAGCTTTTAAAGCCTCTATAGGTGCATCATTGTTTATTTCTCCAGCAACAACACCTTCTAGATAACTTTCTATATCTATTTTCTCAATAGACTCTGTTTGAGTGTTGTAAAGATTTATTTTGGTTTCACTATCTTTATCACATGAAACAAATATAAAAGACGACACAAAAACAAGTGTTAAAAATATAAAAGTTAAACTTAAATACTTAAGCTGTTTTAGACTTTTTCTTTTCATTTTTGCTCTCCTTTTAATTAGTTTGGTAGCTGTTTATATTTTTATACCAAATAAACAATAATAACTGAAAAACTAGTTTTACTTGACTTAAATTCTTTAAAATTCTTATAATAACTATAATGAAAACAAAAGATAAGAAATTATTATACATATTGATTGCAGCAATGCTAGTTGTTGTTTGTTTTTCTATTGTTCTTAAATTTATATTTAATAATGCTAGTAGTAGCATTTATATAACATTATATTCTCCGTTAAATGGGTCTAAAAAAGTTGTAAAAATGGCTAAAGGCTCTATGATAAATGACAAACTTTCTCCAATAGAGGTAGAGGGGTATGAGTTTATTGGATATTTCTATAACAACTGTCTCTTATACACATCTGACGCTGCCGACGATCTTACGCGTGTA
>USTP01000105.1 GCA_900557695.1 uncultured Thermoanaerobacterales bacterium
TATTTTTTATTTACATTGTTATTAAAAAACAACGAAAAATATGTACTATAAATTCAGTTTTTGTTCACAATCAAAGTTAAAATATTGTAAAAAAAATAACCACTATTTATAGTGGTTATCCCCTCAAAAATGCAAACTTTTTGCAAAGTTGGTGGGAAGTGGTGGATTCGAACCACCGAAGACGAAGTCGACGGATTTACAGTCCGTTGCATTTGGCCGCTCTGCAAACTTCCCATTATTTTAGCCAAATATTATTATTTGGCTTTTTGGAGCTGGTGGTCGGAATCGAACCAACAACCGGCTGATTACAAGTCAGCTGCTCTACCATTGAGCCACACCAGCATATTTAATTTAAAAAAATGGTGCCTCAGGGCGGAATCGAACCGCCGACACAGGGATTTTCAGTCCCTTGCTCTACCGACTGAGCTACCGAGGCAGATTTTTTATAAAGAAATAAATGGCGACTCGGAAGGGACTCGAACCCTCGACCTCTAGCGTGACAGGCTAGCGTTCTAACCAGCTGAACTACCGAGCCATATTACTATTTCTTTATAAAATTGGTGGGCCTTCACGGACTTGAACCGCGGACCGACCGGTTATGAGCCGGTTGCTCTAACCAACTGAGCTAAAGGCCCTCACCCTCTT
This sequence comes from uncultured Thermoanaerobacterales bacterium, assembly GCA_900557695.1. Classification (GTDB taxonomy): domain Bacteria; phylum Bacillota; class Clostridia; order Christensenellales; family UBA1242; genus UMGS2069. Next base: position 646 of record USTP01000105.1, read on the forward strand.
AGGCGTCACACATTTTATTGGTCGGGGTGGAGAGACTCGAACTCCCGGCCCCATGGACCCAAACCACGTGCGCTACCAAACTGCGCTACACCCCGACAACCTTTTCATGTGAGCTGACTAGTAAAATATACACTATTAACCCACCATTGTCAACAAAAAATAAAATTTTTTTGTCAAAATCTTTTTGCTTGCAAAGGGTTATATATTTAACCCACTATTGTATTATATGACCAACAACAAAATTTATCAATCATAAATTCATTACTATTATTATATTAGAGTTATAATCAAAATCACCAATAGGTGCAACGGATAGAATATATAAAATAGCCACTTAAGGTTAACCTTTCCCTTATTACCATTATAAAAGTATAAAAGCAGCAAAGAAAGTATACTTAAAAACTGAACGGTAGACCTTAATGTAAACCCTGCAAACAACATCATTTTTAAAGTTAAAAGCACTAAACAAGCAGCCCCTAAACATAAAGACAATTTTTTGTCTTTCACGAAATAAAACACCAAAATTAGTAAAACACCAAATATGCCATAATCTATAATGTTTAAAAATTCCACAAACAATAAAACCGAACCAAGAAACACTAAATATATCATATAAAGAGTTTCATTCTTCTTGTAGTTTTCTATTAAAAAAATCGCAAAAATAGCTATTAAAAATGTAAAAAGTATGTTCAAATAATAAAATTCACGCAAAAAACCATATGGAATTTGAGAAATAATAGCAAAAACCAAAAGAGTTAAAACATACCTTTTTCTACTTCTCGTATACCTCATACCCTCAGCTATAAAGAAAGCAAAAATCGGAAAAGCAAGCCTTCCTATACACCTAAGCCAATAGGCGTCAGGAAAAATATATGCCCCAATATGGTCTATGAGCATACTTATAACTGCTATAATTTTTAAAACATTTCTATTCATAACCTAGTTTAGCTAATGCCCAAAAATTCATCATATGTGGTTTCTTTATCATAAACCTTTTGACCATTTTCAATTGAAATAATTCTGTTTGCAACAGTTTGCAAAATCTCATGGTCTTGAGAAGTAAAGAGCATTGGAGATTTATAGTTTATCATGCCCTTGTTTAAAGCAGTTATACTTTCTAGGTCTAAATGATTTGTTGGCTCGTCTAAAATTAAAACATTACCAGCCTTAAGCATGGCGCGAGCAAGCATACACCTTACTCTTTCTCCACCACTTAAAACTTTTGCTTTTTTCATACCCTCTTCTCCAGTAAAAAGCATTCTTCCAAGCCAGCTTCTAAGATATGTTACATCTTTTTCAGTTGAATACTGCGCAAGCCAATCTACTAGCGACAAATCACAATCTTTAAAATATGCCTCATTGTTTTCTGGCAAATATGAAACGCTTGTTGTTGCACCCCATTTTATATATCCGCTATCTGGTTGTTCTTCGCCAACTAAAATCTTAAATAGCATAGTGATAACATTTGCTCTCTCACATAAAAAGGCAATTTTATCTGTTTTATTAACTGTAAAACTAATATTTTCAAAAAAGCCTTTCTTTGTAAGTTTTTCAACTTTCAAAACTTCATTGCCAACTTCTCTTGCAGGCTTAAAGTCGATATAAGGATATTTTCTAGATGATGGCTTAATATCAACAAATTCAAGCCTTTCAAGCTCTTTTTTCCTACTTGTTGCCTGCTTGCTTTTTGAAGCATTTGCCGAGAACCTAGCTATAAATTCTTGAAGTTCTTTTGCTCGCTGTTCCGCCTTCTTATTTTGCTCTTTAGCTTGCCTTGCAAGAAGTTGCGAAGTTTCATACCAAAAATCATAGTTACCTATATACATGTTAATTTTGCCAAAGTCTACATCGCAAATATGAGTACAAATTTTATTTAGGAAATATCTATTATGCGAAACAACAATGATAATCTGTCTCTTATACACATCTGACGCTGCCGAC
>USTP01000106.1 GCA_900557695.1 uncultured Thermoanaerobacterales bacterium
TAAAATAAAGGACTTTTGTAGAATCAAGCAATTTTTTGTTTTCTCGTCATTTTTTAAAAGCTGTTAGGATACCTAACACTTTTTTATTTTTTACAAGGAGGTTAAAATGCTTAATATAAGTGAAATGAATTCTTATAACACATTCACAAACGAAGAGGCAAAACAATTTTTAAAAACAATTAAAGGACATAAATATGAATGCTTTTTCAAGTTAATTATGACATATCAAATTTCAAGAATAGAACTTGTTTGTCTTGAATGGAAAGATATAGATTTTGAAAATAATACTATAACAATTTATTCAATAGAACAAGAAAGAATAAACAAAGTTTATTACAAATGGAAGTTAAACAAAAAAGAAAATTTATGCAGAACTTATCCACTTTTGCCACATATGAAAAACTTACTTTTAGATTTAAAATGCAAAATTGAAAACGATAGTTTAACAAATGAAAATTATGATTTTTCAAGCCAAAATTATATTTGTCTTAAAGAAGATGGAACAAGATTAAATTATAATACACTTAGTAGAAATTTAAGATATATTGGTAGGGATAATAATTTGCCACAAATATATCTTGACGGCTTAAGAATATGTCTTGATGATTTTATTCGTAATAATTGTAATAGTTATGAATATTACAGAGCATGGACTCGTTTTGACTTGCATAAGAAAAATGCAATCAATATATTTGAAAACGTAAGGTTGGATAGAAATAAGAAATTTATAAATAAACTAGATAATTTGATTTCTTCTTGCGAGCCTAGAAGAAAATTAGATTTTGAGATGTGAGGTGAAAATGCAAGAAATTAACGAATTAAATAATGTTATGTTTAAAGAATTTCCAGATTGTGTTGGTGTGCAAGAATTACAAAAAATGCTTGGAATTAAACGGACAAAAACTTATGAACTCTTAAAGAATGGTGAGATAAAATCTATCAAAATTGGTAAAGATTACAAAATTTCAAAACTTAATGTTATTGCATATTTGATGGGAGGAAAGCAAGTATGAAAGGAAGTTTAAAAATTAAACGAGGATATTTTTATGCAGTTATAAATTATAAGGATAATTACGGCAAATATAAACAAAAATGGTTTAACACAGGTCTTAAAGAAAGAGGGAACAAAAAAGAAGCACAAAAAATTTTAGATGAGAAATTAAGCACATTTCAACCAGACGTATTTGAAGTACAACCAGAACCCGTAGTAAAAAATGATATAATCTTTATGGACTATATTGAAAATTATGTTAAGGACAAGAAAAAAGAATTGTCGCCAGCTGTTTATGTCAGCTATACACATTGTGTTAAAGTAATGAAAAAGTTCTTTAAAAATAGTTTAAAACTTAAAGATGTTACATATCATCACTTGCTTGAATTTTATGATTATCTTAAAAATAAACGTGGTAATAAAAATGTAACGATTAAACATCATGCTGTAATATTATCCCCTGCATTAAAGCAAGCGTATAGAGATGATTTGATTGCAAAAAATCCTTATGAATTTATGCCTAAAATAAAAAAAGAAAAATCAAAAATGGAATATTATAACAAAGAAGAACTTGAAAAACTATTTGAAGTAACAGACAAATCTCCATTAAAACTAATTGTTAGAGTGGCTGCCTATTATGGATTTAGAAGAAGTGAACTTGTCGGACTAAAATGGGACGCAATAGATTTTAAAAATAAAATGATAACAATAAAGCATAAAGTTCTTCATGTTGATAATCAATTTTATTTGTCTGACACTTTAAAAACTACTGCAAGTCATAGAACATTGCCACTGCTTCCAGAGATAAAAAGTCTATTGGTTGAAAGAAAGGAAGAAATAGAAAAGAATAAAGAACTTTTTAAGAAAAGTTATAATCATAAATTTGATGAATATGTGTTTGTTGATGATATTGGGGATTTAATAAACCCCGATATCATATCCAATAGATTTAGAACACTATTAAGAAAAAATAATCTTAAACATATTCGTTTTCACGATTTAAGACATAGTTGTGCTAGTTTATTGGTCGCAAGCAAAGTCCCTATGAAAAACATTCAAGAATGGTTAGGTCATTCCAATTTTAATACCACTGCTGACATATATTCACATTTAGATTATTCTTCTAAATACGAATCTGCAAACGCCATTAACCAAGCACTAACACAAACTAAAAAAGAAAAACAAGTTGATGATAAAAACAAACAAAAAACAAGACAAGAACTAGAAGATGAAATTTTACATCTTCAACAACTTATTAAAGAGCAAGAAGAACAAGAACGTATAGAAAAAGAACGAGAAGAAAAGCGTAAACAGAAAAAGCGACAACAAGCAGAAATGTAAAAATGTTATTAAACCATAATACCTGTCTCTTATACACATCTGACGC
>USTP01000107.1 GCA_900557695.1 uncultured Thermoanaerobacterales bacterium
CGAGATGACGTCGAGTCTCGTGGGCTCGGAGATGTGTATAAGAGACAGATACAAAGTCATGTCAACCAATATCATAAAAAATTTGCAAAATGTAAATATATATGCTAAAATTTAAATAAGTTAAGTAGAAAAAAAGTAAAAAGTATGTTAATATCTGCAAGTTATAACAATTTAATAAAGTCGTATCATCTTCCGCGCATAGAGGAAATACCCGATCTAGAACTTTACATGGACCAAGTAATTATCTATGTTAAGAAGTATTTTTCTGTTTTCCCATATGCTAGCGAAAGTAATTTTATTACACCTGCAATGATAAACAACTATGTTAAAAGCGGTTTGATGCCCTCGCCCGTTGGAAAGAAATACACAAGGCGTCATATCGCCTATATTTTAGCGGTATTTTTCCTTAAACAAATATATTCTCTTGAAGAGGTTCGAGCGTTTATAAATCTTCAACTATCTCATGGCTCTGAGAAAGAATGTTATGAACTTTTTTGCGATATGTTAGAAACTGAGCTAAAAAAATGTATAGCAGAAGAAGACAATGCTGTTATAAATATCCCTAGCAAAAATATTGGGGAAAAAACAATTCGCCACGCCGCACTTTCAATTGCAAATAAGTTATACTCGCAAGAGTTAATAAAACAGCATTTTAAAAAGTAGAAACCAATTTTAAAACAATAAAAAAACCAAGGCTTATACCTTGGCTTTTTTATTAAACATTTTTCATAAATTCAACAAATAGTGGATGCGGTCTGTTTGGTCTACTTTTAAGTTCTGGATGGAATTGAACCCCAACATAGAAAGGATGATTTTTAACCTCTATTATTTCCACTAGGTTTCGCTTTGGGTTAATTCCAGCAACCACAAGCCCCGCTTTTTCAAGAGTTTGCTTAAATTTGTTGTTAAATTCATATCTATGGCGGTGGCGCTCTTGAATTTCTTCTTTGCCATAGGCATCAAAAGCTTTTGTTCCCTTTTTTATTCTGCACTCGTATGCCCCAAGCCTCATGGTGCCACCCTTGCTTGTTATATTTTTTTGGTCTTCCATAACATCAATAACTGGATATGGAGTTTTTTCGTTAATTTCGGTTGAAGATGCATTTTTGAGTTTTGCCACATTTCTGGCAAACTCTATAACTGCAATTTGCATGCCAAGACACAAACCAAGATATGGCACTTTGTTTTCCCTTGCATACCTTGCCGCCTCAATTTTGCCCTCTATTCCGCGATTTCCAAACCCTCCAGGAACAACAATACCAGCCACACCGTCTAGCATCTTTTTTGCTCCATACTTCTCTATTTCTTCGCTATCAACCAACTTGATTTTTGCCTTGATTTTGTTCTGGATGCCTGCGTGCTTAATAGCCTCTGTAACCGAGATATAAGCGTCTGGAACCATAGTATATTTGCCAACAATAGCTATAGTTTTTTCTAAATAGTTTTTATTAAAGCTTTTTACCATGTTTATCCACTCGCCGTTCTTTGCTCTGCCTGCTTTAAGTTTTAAAATTTCTAAAACAACCTTATCTAGTTTCTGCTCTGAAAGTAGCAGTGGCACTTCATATAAACAATTCGAGTCTTTATTATGAATAACATATCTTTCATCTTTAAGTGAGCAAAACATTGCGATTTTGCGTTTCATACTAGAAGGCATCTCTACTCCTTTATTAGATCTACAAACCACAATGTCTGGCACAAGCCCAAGACCAGTTAGCTCTTTAACAGAGTGCTGTGTTGGCTTTGTTTTAACCTCGCCCGCAGCCTCCAAAAATGGAAGCAAAGTAACATGAATATGCACGCTATTATGTTCTCCAAGCTCCATTCTAAACTGCCTTATTGCCTCTAAAAATGGCAAGCCTTCTATATCGCCAACAGTTCCACCAACTTCAACTAAAACAATATCTATATCATCCCCAGCAACGCTTTTCATTGCATTTATTATCTCATTTGTAACATGCGGAACAACCTGAACAGTAGCCCCAAGGTACTGCCCCTCTCTTTCCTTTTTAATAATGCTAGAGTATATTTTACCACTAGTGTAGTTACAATTTTTGTTAAAACTTTCATCTAAAAACCTTTCATAATGGCCAATATCAAGGTCGGTTTCCGCGCCATCATCGGTAACAAAAACTTCGCCATGTTGATAAGGGCTCATGGTTCCTGGGTCTACATTAAGATAAGGGTCTAGTTTTTGAACAGTAACCCTTAGCCCCCTGTTTTTTAGTAACCTTCCAAGGCTTGCAGCGGTTATTCCCTTACCAAGACTTGAAACAACCCCACCAGTTATAAAAATATACTTACTCATAATTTCTTCTCCCGTAACTCATTTTAATTATATTCTTAACAAAAAAATGTAGTCAATGGAAAAAGG
>USTP01000108.1 GCA_900557695.1 uncultured Thermoanaerobacterales bacterium
ACGAGATGACGTCGAGTCTCGTGGGCTCGGAGATGTGTATAAGAGACAGTGTTACCATTGCTTGTAACTATGAATTCACCTCTGTTTATGACGAATTTACAATCTCTGTAAACTCTAGCTACCTAGAAGACGATGATGAGCATATTGTTGAAATTGGTGGCAAAAGATATTATGTTTTCAGCATTAGCGACCTAGAGGAAGACACTTCAACAAGAATTGTTTTGCGAGTTAGGCTATATAATCCCCCAACTCCAAACAACCCTCAGGTAACCTACACCGAGTATAGCTTATCTTTCATGCTAATTCAAACAAAGCTTACCTTTGTTAATAATAGTGACTTTTCGTGGCAATACACATATAACACGGTTTTAGAAACAGTTAGTGCACCTAGCACAAACTACACCTATCCACCTATAGTTTTATCTGTTCCTAATGGAACAAGACTTAATCCAGTTTATGTGAAATTTATCTATTGTGGAGAAACCTTTGAAGTATATAATGTTGATGGAATTTTCTATAACGCTGTAGATAATTCTACTCTCGACTTCTCTACTCTAAGTTTTAATAAATCGGGTACATATGAGGTAGAAATTTACGATAACACTAGCCATTCTGGCTATGCAAACAACAACTATCGCTCTTATAGCTTCATAGTGAAAAACACCACAACGGCTTTGGATGCGTTTTACATTATTGCCCACCTTGAAGACGGTAGCTTAATTATGAATAAGCAAATTTCAAACACAACCACAACTGTTGAATTTGTGAATCTAGCAGACATTGCAAGCCTTGTTGATAGAATTGTTGTAACTATGACATATCGCCCTACAGGTGGCGAAAATATCTCTGAAACAACAGAATATAACCGCTCAAATCTGCCAGCTTCTTTAACCTTTGAAAACGATGGCAACTATCACATACAGGTTATCGGCCGTAATGGTGGCAATATTATTGCAGAATTTGAGTTTAACTTAATTCAGAGCATTAGGTCATATTTTGAATCTGGTGGAGTTAGATATGAAATTGCTGATGATGAGCCGTCAAACACCACAAAAACCTTCTATATAGATGTTACAGAAACCTCCTACTACAATGGTATTGAGGGTGCAAGTGAATATAGCTTTTATGTTATTATTGCGCGTTCTGAGCCTAGCATTGATGGTATAAATAACAATGCAAGAACCTCAAACAATGTATCGTTAACTGTTAGAGGCGTTGGCACTATTGAGGTTGCCATATCTAAAGATGGAACAACAAACACAATAGTTTGCCAAAATGGAGAGCGCTTGCCAACTTTTGCCGACCCTGGTAGATACTTTATAAGAATTACCGATGAAATGGGCACTACAATAACCAAAAGCTTTACAATAACTGTTAGAATGAACACTGCTGCTATTATACTTATTGTTATCGCAGCCGTAATTGTAGTGGTTCTAGTTGTGTTTATATTCATATCAAGAACTAGAGTTAAAGTAAGATAAACTATAAAAACAAAAAGGTCACGCATCAAGTGTGACCTTTTTTATTTTCTCTGCCCTGTTTGCTAAAATTTAATTGCTACTATACGCTAGCTCATTTGTGGTCATAAACTGTAATTATATGCACAAAAAAACCACCCAAGAGATGGGCGGTTTTATTTTATACAAACTTATTTTTCTTCTTTCTTTGCTGCAGCTGCTTTTTTAGTAGTAGTTTTCTTTGCTGTTGTTTTTTCAGCTTTTACTTCGCTAGTAGCCTCACTTGCTTCTGCTTTCTTAGCTCTTGTAGCCCTTTTTGCCTTTGGCTGCTCAGCTACTGGCTCTACAGGCTTTTCAGCTTTAACTTTCTTCTCTTTTTTCTCTTCAACTGGAGCCTTAACTTCTTCCATCTTAGCAAACTTAGCATTAACTTCAGCTTTCTTTCTATTGGCCTTGTTCTTATGGATAACGCCCCTAGTAACACTTTCATCTATCAAAGAAACAGTTTCTGGCAATAATTTTTTAGTAGCCTCTTTATCTCCGCTATTAACACTCGCATTATACTTTTTTAATCCTGTTGCAAGCTCAGACTTATAAGACTTATTTCTTGCCCTATTCCTTTCATTAACATCTACTCTTTTTTTAGCTGATTTAATATTTGGCATAACAAATTACTCCTTAGATTTTCATACGCAACAATTTTAACACACACTTATTATATTTGCAAGTAAAAAATAAAAAATTGTGTCAATATTTTTAAATAATTAGCTTGCTTATTAGCATTTATCCTGTCTCTTATACACATCTCCGAG
>USTP01000109.1 GCA_900557695.1 uncultured Thermoanaerobacterales bacterium
GATGACGTCGAGTCTCGTGGGCTCGGAGATGTGTATAAGAGACAGGTAATATATACATAAATTAGTTATAGAGGTTGTGTTATGATTGCATTAGAACTTATTAGAGAAAATCCAGAAAAGTTAAAAGAAATGTATAAAAAGCGTGGTAAAGATATAGATTTTACCGAGCTTTTAAAGTTAGATGAGCAAAGAAGAGAAAAAACAAAAATTGTTGAAGAAATGAAGGCAAAAAGGAACAAGGTTAGTAGTGAAGTTCCTCTTCTAAAAAAGCAAGGCAAAGATGTTTCAGGCGTTGTTAAAGAAATGAAAGAACTTGGCGAAAAAATAGCTTTGCTTGATGGCGAACTAAGTGGCTTAACTGAAAAAATAAACTACATGCTTATGTGCTTGCCAAATCTCCCAGATGAAGACCTTGAACCTGGTGGAAAGGAAAACAATAAGGCAATCTATACATTTGGCAAAAAACCCGAATTTAAAGGGTTTGAACCTAAAAATCATGTGGAATTATGTAAAAGCTTGGGGCTTATAGACTATGAGCGTGGTGCCAAAATAGCTGGAAATGGTGGCTGGATTTACACTGGTGATGGAGCTAGGCTTGAGTGGGCTCTACTGAATTTCTTTATAGATGAGCATGTTAAAGACGGTTATGAATTTATGTTGTTGCCACACATGCTAAACTATGAGTGTGGGCTTGGTGCTGGCCAATTCCCAAAGTTTGAAGATGATGTTTATTGGATAGATAATAAAGGTGTTGGTAATAAATTTTTGCTTCCAACTGCAGAAACAGCCCTTGTGAACTATTATCGAGGCGAAATTTTAAAGGAGAGCGACCTTCCTAAGAAATTCGCTGGATACACTCCTTGTTATAGGCGTGAAGCTGGTTCATATAGAGCAGAAGAGCGCGGCATGATTAGAGGCCATCAGTTCAACAAAGTTGAAATGGTTCAGTATACAACTAAAGACCAAAGCGACAAGGCTTTTGAAGAACTTGTTGAGAAAGCTCAATCTCTTGTTGAGAAGCTTGGGCTTCACTATCAGTTATCAAAGCTTGCTGCTGGGGATTGCTCGGATAGTATGTGTAGAACATACGATATAGAAGTTTGGATACCAAGTATGCAAATTTATAAAGAGTGTAGTTCTGTTTCTAATGCTAGAGATTATCAGGCAAGGCGTTCAGGCATGAAATATCGTGACTCAAAAACAGGCAAAACAGAATTTATGCACACGCTTAATGGTAGCGGGCTTGCAACATCTAGAATTTTTCCAGCACTTCTTGAGCAAAATCAAAATGCAGATGGTTCGGTTACTATTCCAGAAGTTTTGCGAAAATATATGGGTGGGCAGGAAAAATTGTTGCCTAAAAAGTAAAAAATATTTAAAGGAGCTAGTTTTAGCTCCTTTTTAATTTTAAAAACACATATTGACGAATTTTAAAACTATGTTATAATGAAATTGTTAGGTTAAATTTTAAGTTATGCTTTATTTATTCAAACCGAAGCGTTTTAAGGAGAATAAAATGGCAAAATCTATAAGCAAAGAAGAATTTTTAAGTTTCATTAGTCCTCATGCGTCAATAAGTAGAGCCCCAAAAGTTATTTTGAAAGAAGCAAGTGATGCTATTGATTTGGTGGCTAAGAATAAGTGTCAAGTTGGTTACTTCCCAATTTTTAATGACTCGCGTTACTATGAAATTCAAAATATGGCTGGCGTAAATTGTGGCTCAATTTTTGTTGGGTGTGATGAATTTTCTTTTGTTTTAGAGACGGGAACAGAAAAAGTTTCAATATATTTAAAGGCGGATGCATCAAAACCTGAAACAATATATTTGCGCAGCACAAACTATGCTCATTATTTAAGTGATGCTTATGATGATACATATATTGATGATTTTAGCGGAGAAATAAAAAAACGATGTGGGCAACTTTCTCTTATAGTAAAGGAGCTTACTGCCAGCGAGTTTATTGATAGTACGGGCAAGGTTTTAAATAGTCAAATCACTATTTCGGAAACAGAACCTGAGTTTATGAATTTAAAGAGATGGGTTTTTGTAGGAGTTGCAGATTATTCATCACAAAGTGCTAGTGTAGTTGCACAGTATTTTTTAAAAACCCCAGAAAATGAAGCCATATATGGCGAATTAAATGGTGTTTCTAATATGCAGGTAGATAGGCGAGATTATTTCTGTCTCTTATACACATCTGACGCTGCCGACGATCTTACGCGTGTAGA
>USTP01000110.1 GCA_900557695.1 uncultured Thermoanaerobacterales bacterium
ATCTACACGCGTAAGATCGTCGGCAGCGTCAGATGTGTATAAGAGACAGCTTCTACTCCTCACTTAACTGTTATATAAAATAAAACTATAGCCCATTTAAAGCTCATAATGTTTCACATGAAACATAGTTATTAGAAACGAATTGTTTAGAGTTGATTTATTTTAAAACTAATAAGTACACAATTGCTAAATTAACATTATATGTATAAACAAAAATATAATATCTTTAAACCTGGGAACATATAACTGTAGTTTAATAAATATTCATAAAAAAGAATGTTTCACGTGAAACACTCTGCGTAAACAATTAAATTTTCAGTATTTTTAACTTAAACCATAATTTTAAAGGCTTTTTTTGTTTGTATTACGAAGATATTTGCAGTTTTTAAATAAAAAGAGCTTGTTAAAGCTCTTTATTATTTGTTTATCACATCATAAATTCTTTGTAGATCTTCTGGTGAATAATAGTCTATATAAATTCTACCCTTTTTGTCATTACCAATAATTGAAACCTTTGTAGAAAATATTCTATTCAAGTTGTTTGCAAAATCTTTTAGTTCCAAACTCTGTTGTTGTTTTATTGTGTCTTTGGTTGGTTTATTTAATTTTCTAACTAAAAGTTCTAAATCTCTAACACTTAGCTTTTTTGATATTGCTAAGTTTGCAAGTTCTAGCATTTTTTTCTTGTCTTCCACAGCAAGCAATGTTCTAGCATGCCCCGCAGATAGTTTTCCAGCCTCAATGTACTTAATTATTTCTTCTGGTAGTGTTAGCAATCTTAAAGTGTTTGCAACTGCAGGTCTACTTTTTCCGATTTTATCTGCCACTACTTCTTGAGTTAAATTAAACTGTTCAATAAGTCTTGCAATAGCTTTTGCTGATTCAATTGGGTTTAAATCTTCGCGTTGTAAATTTTCTATTATAGAAATTTCGCTCATTTCCTGCTCGGTATATTCTTTTATAATAGAAGGAACCTTTTTAAGTCCAGCTAATCTTGCAGCTCTAAATCTTCTTTCTCCCGCAACTATTTGATATCTATCACCACTTTTTTGAAGAATTAGCGGTTGAATAATACCGTGCTGTTTAATTGATTGAGCCAGTTCTTTTAAAGCTTTTTCATCAAAGTTTTTGCGTGGCTGTTCTTCATTTCTATCTATTAAGCCTATTTCAATTTCTAAAACGCCATTTGCTATATCGGCATCATTATTTGATGCATTTTTTTTAGTTTGCTTGTTTTCTTTATCATTCTCGGGTTGTTTTTCATCTTTTTCAAGTTCATAATTTTCGTAATCACCAAATAACGAACCCAAACCTCTTCCTAAACCTCTTTTCATTTTAAACCTCACTTTTTACTGCTTTTACGAGCAATCTTTTTGTATTCAATTTTGTTTTTTTCGAAATATTCTTCTGTTAATTTTAAGTATGCAACGCTACCCGAGCAAGACCTATCATATAAATATATAGGCATTCCATAACTTGGAGCTTCTGCAAGCCTAACATTTCTAGGAATTGTAGTATTAAATACAGAGCTTCCAAAAAATTTACCAATTTCTTCAGCAACTTGCCTACCTAAATTACTTCTGCTATCACGCATTGTTAAAACAACGCCTTCTACTGTTAAAGCTTGATTTAAACCAGTTTTTTTAACAAGCCTAATAGTATTCATAAGTTGGCTTAAACCCTCAAGTGCAAAAAATTCACATTGAATTGGTATTATAACTCCATCAGATGCTGTTAATGCATTAACAGTTAACAACCCCAATGAAGGGGGACAATCTATTGTTATATAATCATAACTATTTTTTATTTTATTGATTATCTTTTTTATAACAGATTCTCTCTCTTTCATGTAAACAAGTTCTACTTCAACCCCAGCAAGGTCAATATTTGCAGGAATTATATCTAGCCCCTGAATCTCTGTTTTTTTAACTGCATCAACAACATCAACATTGCCACTAATAACATCATATATAGATTTCACATTGCCTGCTTTGTCTTGCCCTAAACCGCTTGTTGCATTTCCTTGAGGATCTATGTCTATAAGTAGAACTTTTTTACCCATTAAAGCCATATAGGTAGACATATTAACACAAGTTGTTGTTTTACCAACTCCACCTTTTTGGTTTGTAAAAGCAATTACTCTTCCCATAAATTTACTCCATATAATAACTGTCTCTTATACACATCTGACGCTGCCGACGATCTTACGCGTGTA
>USTP01000111.1 GCA_900557695.1 uncultured Thermoanaerobacterales bacterium
TAACAAAGTAAAGCAAAATATACTAAAATAAAGATTTTTAACTTTTTTTATATTTTAAGCTAAATCTTCTAGAATTTTTTTCGCGTTTTCGCCAAAAAGTATTGTTTTATCTTTTATTTCCTTAGGGGCTATGGCATAGTCTTTATTTATGCGAATAAGAAAAGTGTTTGCATTAAAATATGTCATTTGTTCAAAGGGATATTTAATAAAGGAACGGAGCATTGAAAAAGCCCATAATCTCCCTGCGTGTAGAAAAGCCCACTTTTATCAAACCCTGCAATTTGAAATTGGTGGTCTACATTTGTGGTTATAACGAAACAATCTTTGTCTTTAACAAGGTTAAAAAGCAAAGCATAAACCGCGTTAGGAGTGCTCGCTAAATATCTGTTCACATAAACATATCTCGACCAATTCGCCTAACATTTTTGAAACAAGCACTGCATCTTTCTTTCCAATAGAAGTAATATCGTTTTCCTTAGTGGGAGGAAAGTAAAAAGTATATCCTCAAATTTAGTGTGCCTGAGTTTACTTAAATACTCACTATAAAACTCTTCAAGCCTTTTTAAATGATTGCTGTTTAAATCGTCAATTTTTAGCTTAGCAAGCATTTCAAGCCTTGTTTTATTGAAAGATATATTGCTGCCAAAAACGCTTCCAGACTTGCCAAAAAGTTCACTTTCATCAAAAGTGATATTCACATCACTTTTGTAGCCCCCATTAGTTAAAAACGCTTTTGCTATTTCTTCTAGCCTTGCTTTTAAAGAGGCAAAATCTAGGGAAAAGTTGTCTAAAAAGTCTTTCGCGAGCAAGTGTAGCTCGTTTTCATTTTTGCACTTATTTTCCATTTCCTACCTTGCAAATTTTGCCATTAACTCTATAACTTCTTTTTTAACTTCTTTAATGGCACTTTCCTTTTCAGTTACTATTCTATAAATAAAGCTAGCGATTTTTTTCATCTCTTCTTCTTTCATGCCTAAAGTGGTAACGGCAGGGGTTCCAAGGCGAAGCCCACTTGTAACGCTAGGGCTAAGTTTTTCATTTGGAATACTATTTTTATTAGTTGTTATATTTGCTCTATGCAGCAGTTCTGAAACTTCTTTCCCTGTGCTATTGAATGGGGTTAGGTCTACTAAAACCAAGTGATTATCTGTTCCCCCTGAAACAAGTCTAAACCCATATTTTTTAAGTTCGCTAGCTAAAACCTTGCAGTTCTTCACAACCTGCTTTTGATACTCTTTAAACTCTGGCTTTAGCGCCTCGTTAAGCATAACTGCCTTACCCGCAATAATATGCTCTAGTGGCCCGCCCTGCGTTCCTGGGAAAACTGCACTATCTATCTTTTTAGCAAGCTCTGCTTTGCAAAGTATCATTCCCCCGCGAGGTCCGCGAAGGGTTTTGTGGGTTGTGGTAGTAACAACATCTGCATAGCGGCAAGGGTTTTCATGAAGCCCTGCAGCAACAAGCCCTGCTATGTGCGCCATATCTACCATTAAATATGCCCCCACGCTGTCGGCTATCTCTCTAAATCTTTTAAAGTCTATTTTCCTTGGATATGCGCTGGCACCTGCAACAATAAGCTTTGGCTTATGCTCTTTTGCTAGCCTTTCCACCTCGTCATAGTTTATAAGCTCGGTTTCAGGGTCTACATTATAACCTATAGCATTAAAATACTTACCTGAAACATTAACCTTTGTACCATGAGTTAAATGCCCACCAGCCGGAAGCGACATACCAAGTATGGTATCCCCTGGCTTTAAAAGTGCCACGAAAACAGCAAAGTTCGCATTAGCCCCAGAGTGCGGCTGAACATTTGCATGCTCTGCATTGAATAATTTTTTTGCACGCTCTATTGCTAGGCTTTCAATAGCGTCTATATTTTCGCAACCACAATAGTATCTTTTGCCAGGATAGCCCTCTGCATATTTGTTTGTTAAAACGCTTGAAACAACCTCTCTAACTGCCTCGCTTGTAAAGTTTTCACTAGCAATAAGCTCTATGTGCTGTTTTTGGCGCTTTTCTTCCTTTTTAACTAAATCATAAACAAGTTTGTCTGTTTGCTTTAGCTTACTCATATTCATTTGTTTCTGTCTCTTATACACATCTCCGAGCCCACGAGACTCGACGTCA
>USTP01000112.1 GCA_900557695.1 uncultured Thermoanaerobacterales bacterium
GTGTATAAGAGACAGAAGTAGCAATATAAAATAATTATATAGTTAGTTTGTGTTAATATAAAAAAAATATTTAAAATTAACATCTAAGTTTGATGCTGCTGAAGCTGGAAAAATAAAACGACCAAGGCAACTTTTGCCGTGGTCATTTTGTTGTTATTCGTCATATGAAGATAGAACAATTCTGTTTCTTTTACGAATATCGTAGAACACTTCTTGTTCGTTTAGTCTTCTTCCAGGGATAAATGGCTGTTCGAAAGCACCAATTTTGTAAACATCTGTACATTTGAAGTATGGGGTTATAACTGAACGAACTGGGTAGTTTTGGAAAATCTTGGTTATGTTCTCGCCAAGAGGTATTTTGTCTAGATCAGAAGGGTAGACAAGGGGAACTGTTTGAAGTTGCGTGTTTGTAGACGACCCGCCACCATCTTTCTCTTTCTTTTCACTTTTACTTGTGCTAGATGTTTCAATAGTGTAGCTTCCTAGTTCTTCAGAGAACTCTTTTCTTGTAAACAAATCGGGAGTTCCCATGTAAATAGTTGCCTTGCAGTTACCCCTAACAATGTCGGAAACTTCCTTTCCGTAAACATTTTGAAGCTGCGAGTACGACTGAACTGCCATATTTAAATATATCCATCTAGAACGAGCAACAGTTATGATTTTTTCAAGTTCATTAACTTTAGGTAGATTTGCAAACTCGTCCATTAGGTATAAAATAGGGCGTTTTAGGTGTGCCATTTTATCCTTATTAGTAGTTTCGTTTTGCCTTGCCTTTGCAACAAACTGTTTATAGGCTTGAGAAATACATACCGAGGCTAGTGAATATCTAGTTGCCCTTTCATCTGGAATTTTTATAAAGAATGCAGTAGGCTTTTCATCCATGTTAAAGAAATCTACGCCGTTTTTGCTTGTTAAAAAGCTAATACCGCTATCTGCAAACATTGATAGCTTAGTGTTTAGGGTAGACATATAGCCATCACGAGTGTTTTTTGCTTGGGTTTGAGTTATGTTTGCGGCAAGTTGCCTTGTTTTTGAAAGAGGGCTTCTTCCGCTGAAATACTGTTTAACAACCTCGTATTCATCTTCCTTATTCATGGCTATTTTATAGGCGTTGAAGAAGTTGTAACGCTCGCGTGTCATCCCAAGAGCTTCGTTCTCGCTATCTTCAAGCATTGCAATTAACACTGCCAAAAAGTAATCTCTTGCACCTTGCTCCCAGCTTTTTTCTTTTTCATTTTCTATAGTACAAATTGAAGAGGCAATGTCGTTAAGGTTTTCAAAACAATCGTCACGAATTTTAGATTTATTTACCTCTACTTCAATTAGAGCATCTTTCAAAGTGGCGAAAGCTTTTCCATCAAACTCATACCATTCTTCCGATTTAACATCTCCAACTCTTAAAAAGTTGTAGTTTTTGATAGGGTCGTTCGTGTGCTTTAAAATTTCTTCTTCTAGATGAAGTTGCCTTTGCCAATTATCATAAATAATCTCAAGAGGGTTCCATTGAATAGAATTGTAGGGCTGGGTTAGGTCTAAAAGCAATAGTTCATAACCGCTATCAACAAGCTTTTTGCTATGGTGAGAGTAAAGCTCACCCTTAACATCCGTGATAAATAGGGAAGGCTTGTTTTTAAGACTTGAAAGTATTTGAAGCGCTGGTTCTATAAATGAAACAGTTTTACCTGTACCAGTGGCTCCGACAATTAAAGTGTGGCAATCGGGCGTGAAATGAATTTTAATTCTTTTGTTTTTATAAACAGCACGGAAGGGAACCCCTGTGTGAGAAAAGTTTCCAAGCTCGTCAAAATAGCAGTGTTTAAACAACTTATCAAGCTCTTTAGTAGTTAAAAAGCGTTGGTTTTCCATCTTATCTTTGCCCTTAAGCTTAGAGGAAGAAGTGTCCGAAGGGGGCTTCATTAAGATAACAAACAAGAATACAATTGCAAAAATAATTAAACCTAGAAAAGTAGATCTACCATTAAAGATATTGTTGAAAAAAAGGGTCATGGTAAATTCTTCGCCATCATAAAGCATTGTAATAACAGACGCAACAATAAACGATACAACCTGTCTCTTATACACATCTGACGCTGCCGACGATCTTACG
>USTP01000113.1 GCA_900557695.1 uncultured Thermoanaerobacterales bacterium
GAGATGACGTCGAGTCTCGTGGGCTCGGAGATGTGTATAAGAGACAGAAGTAAAAGATTGCAATTACCTAAGTAGAATATTAGGTAAACTAATTAAGAATTGGAAAACAGCTTTCTCTTTTTTTAAGAAAAACATGACTGAAATATTAAATAATGGCGATGAGGTTGTTGCGGAATATTGCTTAAAAATAATTTTAAATGCCAAAAGAGAATATATTGACAAAGTTACACGTTTACTTAAAAAAACAAAAATAGAACCTAATGCCATCGCAAAAATTTTTAAAAAAGCATATGACGAGAGTTTTGATTATCGATTATGTTACAATTTAAGAAACTATGTTCAACATGTAGACATTGTAGGAATTTATCTTTTAAAAGATTGTGATGAAAAGATATCTTTCAAAATTGATTTATCAAAATATAAAGATAATCACGACGGCATCCAGTCTTCTTTTAAAAAGGAACTAGAATCCATAGAACACGATATTTGTGATTTAACTTATATTTTAGATAATTTAAATGAACAAATATTGCAAATCCACACAGAAATTGTCGATATGGTTAAATTAGTTATTTTAGAAAATAAAACTGTTTATTGCCTATCTTTAAAATTTCTTTATAACAAGTATGCAAATAAAGATATAAGATTTAATGCAATTATGGACAGTTGGAAGGAAAATCACCGGAACAAAAGCAAAATTCACCTATTTAATATAAACGAAATTACTAAACATATAGATTGCTATTGCGGGCAAAATATAAAACTTTATTCAAAAGATAAATATAAATTTATTATTCTAAAAGAACTGCTGAGCGACGACTTAATTAAATCCAAAGAATTGACACAAGAAGAAGAAAAAGTTGTTGTAAATGCAATAACAAGTTTTTTGTCTTTAATATAAAATGATTATAAAATTTTATAATTTTATAGTATAATAAATATAGGAGTGAGATACAATGGATAAAAAAGCAAAAGAATTAGAGGGAATTATTAGATCAAATATAAAATCTATTAAAGACAATAAAAATCTATCTTCTTTGTGTGATGGACTAGAAGAATTGAGAAAATCTATGGATTCCTACGATAGCCTATGGACAAACACAAAAGACTGGTTTAAGAGATTATTTAAATTTGGGAAAAAGAAAGACTTGTGTATTGCACAATTAATTGATATTGTGAATGATTTTGATAAATATGAAACCGAAGATAAACGAAAAACTATCAACAAATTAACAGAATTAAGCAAGATAAAAGACAGAACTTTTCTTGAAAAAATAATTTCTGTATTGAGGGCGAGCTAATGAAAAAAGTTTTAAAACTGTTTTTTGGTCAAGGAATATTTTATATATTATTCTTTGGATTGGTAGTTCTTGTCTTTGCTTTTTTTGATTTAGGTTTCAGATGGGATAATTTAAATATTGACGATCTAGACGTTTTGGGATATATAACATTAATTTTATTCAGGTTAATAATTTATATTTGCCCAGCAATTATTATGTATCCATTTGTAAGAAAAAAAT
Organism: uncultured Thermoanaerobacterales bacterium; assembly: GCA_900557695.1. Taxonomy (GTDB): domain Bacteria; phylum Bacillota; class Clostridia; order Christensenellales; family UBA1242; genus UMGS2069. Next base: position 1,521 of record USTP01000113.1, read on the forward strand.
GCAGCATATCAAAATGTTATAGTTTACAATTTTGTTGGTATTCTATCCTACTTGCATTATACAATTTACTTTCATTAGACTATATTTTAAAAGTGGACCTATTCAGCAAATTAGATTCTTTTGTATTCATTTTAGGTTTCGTTTTATCGTTAATCTTTAATAAACAATTACCAGTTGAAACAACTGATAAATTTAAACAAGACAAATAACAGGTCTAAACATAATTGTAATTTTCTTGAAAAAACAATTTGTTATAAGATATAATATTGCACGATAATAAACGGCATTTTGCAAAAATTTGCAACAAATTCGTGACAAATTCGTAGACATTGCCAATTTTTTAATGTTTTTAATAAAAAAATAAACAATATTAATTCATAAAAATCGAACCCACAAGTTGAGATTTAAGTCTTGATTTGTGGGTTATTTTTTTGTCGTAAATAAAAAAATCTAGCGAAACCTAAAATCGCTAGACATCCCTAAAATAAAGGGTTTTATGGTGCTCCACGAGGGATTCTAACCCCCAACCCTTGGTTCCGAAGACCAATGCTCTATACAGTTGAGCTAGTGGAGCA
>USTP01000114.1 GCA_900557695.1 uncultured Thermoanaerobacterales bacterium
TAAGATCGTCGGCAGCGTCAGATGTGTATAAGAGACAGATCCAGTACTCAACTGTCTTGGCAGTATATCATTTCGGTGAATTTTAATATTTATGTTTTAAAACAAAAATGGACTGCTGGTATTGTGTTTTTTGAAGTTTGTGTTATAATTGGAATATGGATAAAAATGAGTTTCTAGAAATATTTAATAATCAAAGTGATTTGCTTGAATATTTAAAAAATTCAACCAATTTAATTGGCGCTGGCTTAAACCTATTTAGCCTTGGTTATTCAACCGAAACGCAAAGCAAGGTTTTATCATTTTTAAAAAAAGTTAATAATGGCGATGATGGTGAAGGCAGTTTTTCAAACGCAGCCGACCTTGCCACATACCTAGATTTAAACTATAGCACAAAACAAGAGCTGCTTTTGCATTTAATAAGCGACTTAAAAAAAGCAACTGATGAAGATGTTAAAAAAGCTATAGCTTCGTTAATTTCAGATCTAGAAAGTTATTTTGATGCTAAAATAGAGGCACTTGCGCCTAGCGAGAATGGTCAAAAAAACATATCTGAGCATCACTTAAGTCTAATTTACCCATTCTCTCTTCCAGAAGTTCCACCACAGGTGGCTAAGGTTTATAATTTAAGGCAGTTTACCTACCTTAAAGCTTTAAACCCATCATATTTCCCAACCCATAGCGTTAATATAGACACTAGTGAGTTTAAACCTTTTTCAAGGCAAGAGTTAGTTTCTTTATATTCTGCGGACAAATTTTATAATCTAAGTGAAACGCAAATAATGGCTCTTTTGCAGGCAACTGCCAATGAATATCTTCTAGATAACGGCATTTCTCCATGCGCTGTTGAATTTAGGCCTATGCCACTTGGTAGAAATAAAGCAGTGTTTGGCGAATACAGCCCAAACACTGGAACCATATATATAAATTCAAATCTATTAGGCCTGCTGGATAGAGCAAAGTCTGAAAGTAATCAATATCTTCCCTACCAGTTGCTGTCTACTCTTATTCATGAAGCAACGCATAGAATTCAGTTCGCAAATTTTGGGAATCTTGCAACAACCTTGAAAGACAAAGCTGTTCAAATTGCTTTAAAAGAGCCGCAATCAAATATGAGCTATAGCGAATATCTTGGTTCTGTTGATGAAATAGATGCTAGAAATGCATCTATGAAATATATAAGAGAATCGGCTATAAACTTATCGTCTTCTAGTCTTGCAAGTTTTTATAACGAAAAAAAGAAGCAAGAGCTTAAAAACACCAAAACCGATATACCAGCCGAATTAAAACCTTATTTCACAGATGTTTATAATAAAGAAATGCTTGTTATAAAGAGTTTAGCTAAAGAGCGAACTGATTATAAAGTTTTTAAAAATATGCTTGCAAATAATAGCCAAGAAGAAGAGCTTGGCAATAGGTAAAGGTGAAATATGACAGATAAAGAAATGGCATTCATTGCTGTTAATAAATATAAAACTGAATATTCTAATTTAAGTAAAGACCTTTCTAAGTATAGCGAAGGCTTAGAAAATATGAAAAAGCATAAGAAAAAGCTGCTAACAAAATCTAAAAAATCTAGGCAAAATTCTTATATTGGTATAGCCCTTGGAATAGCATTTCTCAGCTCTAGTATTTTGGTGGGAACAGTTGGAATGGTGCCCTTGTCTGTTATTTTAGCAATAGCTAGCGGGGCAAACTTTATTAGCACAGTCGTATCGCGATACAATTTAAAAGAGTCTAGAAATTTAAGGGCTACTCTAGAGAAATCTATCGTTGATATTGACGCCCACATAAATCAACTTTCAAAAAATCAAGAGTTCGTTATGAGCCAAATAGATTATTTAACCGACATTGCTTATTTAGATTATCAGTGCTTAACAGATAGCGATGAAATAATCAAACTAAGAAACATAATTGACGCCCAAGAAGAATACAGAAGCAACACTACATTTCCAGACGATAATTTCCCCGCAAAAAAAGTTATGGATATGTCAAACGAAGCCATAGACCCAATAAAATATGGTCATGGATACGATAATTCTGTCTCTTATACACATCTGACGCTGCCGACGATCTTACGCGTGTAGAT
>USTP01000115.1 GCA_900557695.1 uncultured Thermoanaerobacterales bacterium
CGTCAGATGTGTATAAGAGACAGGTATATAAGTGAAAGGATATAAATGAAATATATTTAAACTTTTTTAAAAAAATGCTAAAAATGACCCCACGATTTAGAAAAACATGTAGTTAATAATATAGAAGGAGTAAACATCTTTGCAAATTGCAATGGTGTTTTTTCTTATACAAATTTTAACCGCGTGTTCAAATGGTGAACATGCGACATTGTTAATATTTATGTGCAAATGTTAAAAAACTTTTCCCGCAGGTTCAAATGGTGAACCAGCGACGATAGTAAAATCATTTTAAAAGGAGGTGTGAAATGTAAAATTAAACTTAAAACTTTAGAAAATCAAATTAAACAAAAGGAGGAACTATGAGAGATAGCAAAATTAAGTGCCAAAACATGCTTAGATTGCGAGAAAAGCGTTTAGTAGATAAATTACAAGAGATTTACGAAAACAGCCAATACGGGTCAATTAACGAGTTTTTAAATGCGTGCTTAAAACAAGTTGCCTTTAAAGAGATGAAAGAAGATGAAATTTTATCTCGACTTGACCAAATGGAAGATGTCTTAAATGCTATTTATGAAAGGATGAAAAGATGAAAGACAATATTGTTTTATTGTGTAAGTATTACAAACCAAAAGATAAATACAAATCTAGTCAAGAAAAAGAAATTGCAAAACGAGAATTTTTAAGTTGCACAGCAAGTTATAACTATGTAAGTTATGTTGACACTGGTTCAATAGACAATACCCCAACAGATTATACAAAGTATGTTGGCAACAATGAAAAATCTTGTGGCGTTTTTAGTAAAGATGGACTTTTGACCGATGAACAAAAACGAGAATTAAGAGAACAATTAAGAAATACTCAAAGTTGCATTTGGGATATGGTCATCTCATTTAGAGAAGAATTTGGTGAAATGTATTGCAGAGATTATGAACAAGCATACAACTTTATTAAAAAAGAATTACCTAAATTTTTCACTCGTGCAGGTCTTGATAAAGACAATATAGTCTGGTATGCAGGCTTACACGAAAATACAGAGAATAAACATATCCACATATCATTTTTTGAGAAAGAACCAAAGTTTTATAAAAGCAATAATGAACTTGTTTTTCACTCTGGCAAAATACCTAAAAATGTTTTAATAACAAACAAAGTAATTTTTGAAAAAGCATTAACAAATAAAACTGCTGAAATAGTAAAAACAAGAAAAGACTTGACAGATAAATATGAAATGTTTTCAGATGCTGTAACTTTAAAAAAAGGACTTAAAAAACAACTTTTAAATTTGTATGACATGATGCCTAAGTCTGGTCGTGTAAGTTATGATAGTGAAAATATGGAAAGTGTAAAATCTTATGTTGATGATATAACTAGAAATTTGATTAAAAGTAATAAAAGTTTACAAAAAAGTTTTTCTAGTTTTTTATATGAACTTTACAAATTAGACAAATGGCAAAAAGAAAATTACAAGCACATTCCAGATGAATATAATGTTGAAATTTATAAGCAAGACATTATGCGAAGATTAGGAAATAAGACAATTCAAACAGCACTAGAAATTGGTCATATAAGAGATAAGATTGAAAGTATAACAACTCATACAAAACGAGATAGATATTATAAAAAACACCAAAGAAAAAGACAATGGCAATATCTTTTTGATTGCCTTGAATACTACCATAATCAAGAGATTTACGAAATTGAAAATTTTAAGCAATTCTATAACAAATTAGAGAGATATAGAAAACAAAAAGAGTATGAAATGTGATTTTTGTATGAGTCGCAGGGCTCCCGAAAATACTTGCTTGCAAGAATTTTTGGGAAAGAGGAAAAGCAAATCGTTAGAGCGAAAAAATACAAAAACTTTTGTGTTTTCAAGCGAGTCAGATTTTGCTTTGACGATATACAGGATAAGCGGAAGAAACGCTTTGAATATAAAAAAGTAACAAAAAGCCTTATAACTGTCTCTTATACACATCTCCGAGCCCACGAGACTCGACGTCATCTCG